>JAADYY010000068.1 GCA_010092805.1 Chloroflexota bacterium
ATTCACGCTGAGCCGAATCCTTAGCGCGGTTTCAGGCGGCAACTGCGTATATAATAGGCTTTGTGCTTTTGGAGGGGCAGCGTGCCCCGGCGTTGCACGCCGCCGCTGTCACAGGGCCAAACCGAGGGAGATGTGATCAGTCATGAGCAACGGGCGTGTGCTTGTCGTTGAAGATAACCAGGATAACATGACTTTGATCACCGATGTGCTCCAATCGTTGGAGTACGACGTGATCAAGGCAAAAGATGGCGCAGAAGGCGTTGCGCTGGCTCAGGGCGAAAAGCCGGACTTGATCCTGATGGATTTGTCCCTGCCCCGCATGGACGGCTGGACAGCCGCAGGGCACATCAAAGCGGACCCTGAATTGGCGCACATTCCGATCATCGCGCTGACAGCCCATGCGATGGTCGGGGATCGGGATCGGGCGCTGGCAGCCGGCTGCGACGATTATCTGTCCAAACCCCTGAACCTGCGCGAGTTGGCGGGCAAATTGACCCAATATATCGGTTGATATGGCAGAAAGAGACGGGTAGTGCGTGTATTAATTGCTGACGATAACTCCAACAGCCGTCAGTTGCTGACGGATATTGTCGATAGTATGGGCTTGGAAGTGGTGTCCGCCGCCAACGGCCCCGAAGCGGTGCAGCAAGCGCAGTCCGCCGCCCCCGATCTGTTGATTCTGGATGTAAATATGCCAGGGATGTCGGGGTTCGAGGTTTGTGCCAAGCTCAAATCCGACCCCGAAACATCGCAAATCCCGATTCTGATGCTCACGGCGCTGGGCGACGTTGAGAACCGGGTGCAAGGGCTGAAGCTGGGCGCTGACGACTACCTGACCAAGCCGTTCAACCCCCGCGAACTGATCGAGCGGGTGAAAACCCGGCTGCGCTTCAAGGTCGAAACCGACGAACTGCGCAACATGCAGCGCGTGATCCGCGACACGTTCGAGCGCTATGTGTCGGCATCGGTCGTCGAGCAACTGCTCCAAGATCCGACGCAAGTGCAACTCGGCGGCAAACTTCAAGAAGTGACCGTGATGTTTATCGATCTGGAAGGGTTCACGAGCATGGCCGAGCGCACCGACCCGGAGCGGCTGCTGGCGATCCTCAACCAGTATCACACAATGGTTGTGGGGATGGTGCGTGAACACGGCGGCACCATCGACAAATTCATCGGCGATGGGGTGATGGCCCTGTACAACACGCCGCTGGAGCAATCTGATCATGCGTTGATGGCGGTGCGCACCGCATTGAATATTCATGAGCGGCTGGCCGCTTTCCATGAGCAGTTCGAGCCGCGTTACCGGCTGAAATACAACTTTGGCATTCACACTGGGATGGCTGTCGTTGGCAATGTCGGGGCACCAGACATCATGAATTTCACAGCGGTGGGCGATACGGTCAATTTGGCCGCCCGCCTTGAGTCGACCAGCGCCAACGGCCAGATTTTGATCAGCAGCGCGACCCTAGATTGCTTGGGGGATGTGGTGCGCACCAACCCGCTGGGATCTTTGAAGATGAAGGGCCGGGCCGAAGAAGTGACCGCCTATGAGGTCATCGGCCTCAACGCCTGAGCACCCCACCTCGCACCACCCATCGTCTCGCTAAGCCAAGAGCCACCGCCCAACGGTGGCTTTTTTTGTTCACTGGCCTGCTCACACTGGCCTGCCCGGCACAAACCGCCGTGATGCCGCTCACCCCTGTTTGTGAGTCTGATCACGGTCGATTGTTCGCCGCCTCAATGGACACCTGATCGCGTTGTCGGTATGCTGAAACTGATGTCCGACATCATCATCCAGACAGTGCCGGCTAGCGATGGAGATAGGAACAGATCATGCGGATCATGCTGCTGCTGCTCATCCCGCTCATATTCCCAAGTGCCAGTGTTTCGGCGCAGTCATCAACCAACCTGTCTGGTTGGGACGGTGTGACCAGCGTGATCGAAGCATCCGATTTGAACGAACTTGTGGTCATCGTCGGGAATGCCGACGGCATCCTCTACCAGCACGCCAAAGGGTTTCTCGTCCAATTCGGCGGCGAGGACTTCACCGTAGACATCTATTCAGCCAGCAAGTGGTTGACCGCCGCCACAATCATGCAGTTGGTGGAACAGGGCGTGATGTCGCTGGACGACCGCCCACAGGATTACCTCGATTGGTGGACGGCTGCCCCGTCGGATCCACGCAGCCAGGTCACGCTGGCGCAGTTGTTGTCGTTCACATCGGGTTTTTCGGGGGAGCCGCTGTGCATATTCCTCGGCAACGCCGGCTTTGAAGACTGTGCCCGGCGCATGTACGACAACTTCCACAATTACACACCCGGCACCGCTTACGTTTACAGCTCCACACACATGCACATTGCGGGCGTCATGGCGGAGCAAGCAACAGGCCGCTCATTCAACCAACTGTTTCGTGAGTTAGTCGCCGATCCGCTGGGCATCAGCGAGGCCACGCGCTTCGCCACCCCCAGCGAAACCAATCCCTGGCCAGCGGGCGGCGGCCAATCCACGGCCAACGATTACGCCCGTTTTCTGGAGGCACTGCTGCGCGGCGACATTCTCGCCCGTTCCCGCGCTGTGATGTTCCGCGACTGGACCGCCGCCCCGGTGCAAATCGTCCAGTCCCCGATGGATGGCTTCGCGGATTGGCATTATGCCCTGGGCGCGTGGCGCGAGTGCTACGAACCCAGTTGGGCACCAAACTGCGCCGATGAAGTCCTGATTTCCAGCGGTGGCGCGGCAGGTTGGTTCCCCTGGATCGATGTGGAACGGGGGTACTACGGCCTGATCGCGCGCAATACGCCGCGCTCGGTCGGCGAGTCCATTCTGCTGGCCACCGAAATCCGCCCGCACATTCATGAAGCGTTGGGCAGCCTGAACTGAACGCTGCCCCCAACAATCCGCTGTCACACAACCAGTCAGCCCGAAACAGCCAGTCAAATCGAAAAGGAGCTAAACCCCATGATCAAGCTGCGCACCGTGACCATCAATCGTATCATCGCCCTGCTGCTGGCGGGTGCCATGCTCATTCCGGTGATGAGCGCCGCCGCACAGGACAGCCTTCAGCCGCACAGCCTCACCCTGTCGGAAGCAGAGATTAACGAAGCCCTGCGTGCGGGCAGCCAAGACCCAAACAGCAGCCTCACCATCGACTTTCAGCCTGGGCAGATGGTGATCAACCTGGATGTCACCGGGCAGCGCGGGAACACCACCCGCTTCGGCTTGACGGTGGTGCCCGCTGTCGAGAACGGCCAACTGCGCCTCAACCCAACGCGCCTGACGATCAACACGCTGGAGATCAACCTCAACAACAATAACAACCGGGCTGTCACCAACGCGACGGGCACGGTTGAGGGATACCTGGCGCAGCAGACCGGCGGCGGCCAAGTGGAAAGTGTCAGCATCACCGATGATCAGATGACGCTCGCCTGGGTCAACAGCAACCCGGATGATCCGATCATCGCCATTCGGGACAGCCGTTTCAGCCTGACCTACACAGAAGCGGCTATCAACCGTATGGGCTGGGTCACGAACCCAGGCGACCCCAATACAACCGCGATCAACGTCGATTTGCAGCCCGGCCAGGCGGTCGTTCACACAACGCGGAGCGCAGCGCCTGCGTCCGTGAGTTACAGCATCATCCCGACTATGGTCAACGGGCGCGTCACGTGGCGGGTCAGCGCGTCGGCGGATGCCGGCGGCAGTGCCGCCAACACCCTCGCAACCATCTGGGGAGCCTATTTCAATGCGCTGTACAACGACGGTGGCCTGACCGAAGCGGTGATCACCGATAACACCATCACTTTCACCTGGGATTTGACCGCACCCAACGCGCAACCAGGGAACGCCGTTGTCACCTACACAGTGGATGAGGGCGAAGTCAATGGCGCACTCGCTGCGTTTGAAACCGAGGATGTGACGGATTTGTCGGTGGATATGCAGCCGGGGCGGATCACGCTCAACGCAGCCGGCGTGAACGCGGCGGGCACACCCTATACCGCCGCGGTGAGCCTGCGCCCCGTGCTCACGAATGGCCGCCTGACCTGGACTGCCGAGTCGGTGACCTTCAACGGCCTGGTGCTGGACGCGGCGGCGCTGCAAGCGGGCAACCAGGCCGCCGCTGCACTGGTTGGCGGGCTGGACGGCAACCAGCGCGGCGCGACCATCACCGACGTTCAGATCACCGACTCCACGCTGTCGGTGACCGTGCGCTACCGTTAGTCTGCCGCGTTGAAATCGCAAGTTGCGCTACACGATGCGCCACCTGACTCGGGTGGCGCATTGTTTGTCGGCTAATCACGCGGCTCCAGCAAGGCAAATCGCTCCCAAATCACCCATGCTTCTGGGCACTCACCCCCGCGTTCCCCCGCCCCAAAAGCCAACGGCGACCGCGCCTGCGGCGCTGGGCGGGGGAGGCACTGCGTCGGGTGCAGTCGCTAAATAAATATATGCATAGAATTTATATTAACCTCTCATCCTGAGGGCGATACCGGGCCACAAACGACCAAAACCGCAGAACAAATTTACAGCGATGCCCCTGGCAGCTTCAGGCGACCGGCTGCGGCGTGTAGCCGAGCGTCTCATCGAGCCAATCGAACAAGGTTGCGTAGACAAGTTCCGGGTTATTGAGCTGGCAGTGCGCGTCCGCGCCCGTCTCTGCCGTGAAAATCACTTTGGCCTTGCGCGCGTTCGGCAGCAGATCATAGGTTTCGTGGGTCTGGCGGATGCATTCGTCGGGGTCTTTCTCACTCGCCATGCACAAAGCGGGCATCGTGATCTGGCGCGGGTCGATGCGCGCCGCTTTCATGTGCTCCAGGTACTGAGTCATATCGTCAACCCCTGCATTCCACATCAACCGCTGCATCATGATGCGCGTGACCGGGTTCACCCGCGACGCCATTTTGACGAGTTTATCGGTCATAAAGCCGGGTATGCTGCGCAGCAGCGGCGGCCATTCAGCCTGCAGCACTTTGTTCATATCGATAATCGGTGTGCTGAGCGCGACTGCTTTCAGCCGCTCATCTACCGCCGCCGCCGCTGTGACCATATAACCACCACCGCTGATGCCGTAGCTCACCAAACGTTCTGCATCGACATCCGGGCGCGCAAGCAAATAATCAACGACCGCCCGCAGCGCCGACTGCACCATGCCATTGATCCCTTCCTGCGCCACAAGCGCCATTACATCCAGCCCGGTGAACGGCGCTGCCACGTGGCCGGGCAAATCGACCAGCAGCGTATGGTACCCACGCAGACGCCCCGGCGCGGCGGCCCAGAAATACATCTCTTCGCTGTAGACTTCGCCCCCGCCGACCATGATCAGCGTCGGGCGCGGCCCTGGTTCACCCACCGCCGGGACAAAGTAACCGCTGAGTTCGTGGCCGCAGTAGGGAATGGCGACGGTCTCGATGGCGGGGCGGCAGCGTGCGGCTGCCGCTTGAAAACAGCGGCGGATTGCGTCCCAGTTGTGCCGCATCGCCTCACCCGGCGGGATCAAGGCGCTGGCGGCGCGGTGATAGGTGCTCGCGCGCAGGTAATGTTTACGCGCACTCTCGTCGTGACCGTTTGCGGCTGCCGCTGCGGCCAGGGATTCCACCCGCGCGGCCAACTGCGTCCACTCGCGCACCCAGCTTGCCGGATCTTTCTCGTTGATCTGCGCGGCGGTGTGCAAACACTCACCCACCGACGCCCCCTCATAGGGCACATAGCCCAGGAACTGCAGCAGGAAAAAATCCAGATCGTCATTGGCGAAGATCAGCCGCTGCCCATGCCGTTGAAATACCTTCTGATCGCCCATTGTTGGTCACTTTCTGCAACAATATGTTGCTTATCACCGTCTCTGTTGCTAAAATCAGCATAAATCAGAGCGGGATAACGGGTCAACAAGCAGTTTCACCGACTCGCTGCATAAACAACAGGAGTGCGAACAGTGTCGCAAAACTCGCCCAGCACCGATTTACGGGTGCGGCGCACGCGCAAGCTGCTGCGTGATGCGTTGGTCGCGTTGATTGCGGAACGGGGCTTCGAGGCGCTCAAAGTCGCTGATATTGCCGACCGGGCCATGATCAATCGGGCGACGTTCTACCGGCACTACCGCGACAAGCATGATCTGCTGGCCCACTGCATGGACGATGCGTTCGAGGAATTGAAAGCGCGGATGCGCCCACCCGAATCCGATGGCGGCGCACTCGATCACGGCGCGCCGCTCGCCAACAGCGAAGCGATGCTGGCGCATGTGGCCGAAAACGCCGATTTTTACCGAGTGATGCTCAGCGAAGACGGCGCGGGCACGTTCGTCAGCCGCTTACGCACGTATCTACGTGAGTCGTCCGCTGAGCGCTGGCAGGTCGTCGCCACTTATGCGGCGGCTGACCCGCTGATGCCGCCAGATCTGATTCTCCACTTCGTGGCGTCCGCCTACATCGGGGCCATCGTGTGGTGGGTGGCGCACGATTGCCCTGGCAGCGCGGCGCAGATGGCCAGCCATTTGTTCACATTGACGATGCAGGGGCCGTACCGCGCCTTTGGGTTACAGCCCCCGCATGAGTCGAACTACAGTTGAATCGCCATTGCCGCAATGAACAACGCAAACGCCGAGAACGACGCCAGGAACCGCGTCAGGTTCAGTTGATAGAACCGCCGCCGCAAATCGCCCCAGTTATCTGCTGGCGCTTGCGCATCCAGGCTCATAATCGCGTGGTAGGTCGGTAAATTCAGGACGACCGTCACGCCCAGCGCGCCCAGGCCAAACACCACCATGCCCACCAGCAGCAGCACATTGACCGCAGATTGGGTGACAGCCGTCGCACCCAGCAGCGCCGGGACGGGCGCGAGCAGCCCGACAAACAGCAAGAACCCGATCACACGGTTGCCCTTGCCGACCTCCAGGAACGGTTGAATATCGACGATGTATTCGGCAGCGGTTTGACGGTTCCACTTCAACTGCATCAAGAAAATGAGTGTAAACATGAGGCCGGCAAACAACCCGGTTGCCAGCACGCTGATCCCCAGTGAAACGATCCCGATGGTGGTCATGTGTCCCTCGTCTCTCTGTGTAAAATGCTTCGCGGTGCGAAAACTTGCTCGAAAAACAGAACTTGAACCTAGGTTCATAAAATGAATGTGAATTCACTTTACATTCGATATTGTATACTGGAATTGCGGAAACCACAATATCCCAACTTGAGGACACTTGAGGAGTCAATCGTGGACGACCAACCCAAACCGTCGGCACGGCGGCAGCGCCACATCACCCAGCGCCGCGAAGCGATCCTTGATGCGGCTGCCAGCGTCTTTACGGCGAAGGGGTACAGCGGCGCGTCGATCAAAGACATCGCCGAAGCGGCTGATGTCGCCGACGGCACAATCTATAACTACTTTGCCAACAAAGAAGCGCTCTTACTGGGCTTGTTTGACCGTTTGGTGGATCTCGAACGCGTGGATAATCGGGTGGCGTCGGCGGCAGCCGATAACCTCGATGACGCCGTCATCGGGTATTTCGGCGTCCATCTGGCGCATGTGCGGGCACATTACGATGTGTTCCGCGCAATTATCCCAGAAGTGCTGTCCACGCCAGATTTGCGCCAGCGCTATTACGGGACGTTCGTCGCGCCGCTGCTCGCTGTGGCGGAAGCGCAAATCCATGCGCGCATCAGCCAGGGGCAACTGCGGCAGATCGACGAGCAGCAGGCGGCACGTGTGGTTTATGCGCTGTTCTTCGGGCTGCTCTGCCTGCGCGTTTTGGGGGATGAAGCGATCCAACCGTCCGAGTCTACGGACGCCGCGCTGCTCAACACCATCAATCACTTGCTGCTCAGGGGATGGTCAGTGAGTGAACCCGGCGACGATTAGCCGCGTGCGTTGCCCTTCCCCGGCGAATCCCAGCGGTCGAGATAATCACGAATGATCGCGACCGCTGTTTGGATGCCCTGCTCAGCGGCCATCGCATCACGGAGCTGCGCGGCGCGCTGCTGCATCGTCACATCGCTGAGCATTGTGCGAAGCGCAGCCGCTAGATCGTCAGCGGTCAGTGTCGAAAAGGGAAGCGCGGCGGGGCCAACCCCAAGCGCGTGCGTGCGCTCGCCCCAGAACGGCTGATCAGCCGTGAACGGGATCACCAGTGAGGGCACGCCGGAGCGCAGCGCCAGCCCGGTTGTCCCCGAACCGCCATGATGAATGATCGCCGCCATGCGCGGGAACAGCCAGGGATACGGCGCATAGTCCAGCGGAAACACCGTTTCGGGGAGCGCTTGCCGACCGAGCTGCGCCCACCCGGAGAGCAGGATAGCACGCTGCCCCGAAGATTCCAGCGCCTCAAGGATGAGCCGCGTCGTGCTGTCAGGGTCAGGGACGGGCATACTCCCGAAGCCGATAGCCACCGGCGGGTCACCGGCATCCAGAAACGCCCGCAGCTCAGGTGACGGCTGCCAATCCGGTTCATCCAGAATCCAATAGCCCGTCGTGTGGATGTGCTCGCCCCATTCCGGCGGCGTCGGGACGACCTGCTCGCTGAAGCCCTGGATCACGGGTACACGTTCACGCCCTATCCGGAGTGTGTTGCCCCATAAAAACGACGCTGGTTTCAGCCCAAGCTCGGCCCGGAAGCGGTTGATCGGTGCGCGAAACGGCTGCCAGCCAACGAGATTCGTAAACCGAAATGTCTGTCGGTTGTACCACTGCCCCAGCGAAGCCCGCGTGGGGAGCACCGGCACGGGCCATGCGCGGGTGGGTTCCTGCGGAATGACCGAGAGCGCGATGTAGGGAATCTGCAAGGCTTCAGCCAGATCGTAGCTGTAGAAGCCGCCCGGTAGTTGGCTCAGCATGGCGTCGGAGTCGCGCAAGGCTTCAGCGCTGAAGGCCTTGTGGTAGCTTCGCGAAATTGCGCCAAACGTGCGTAGGATACCCCGGTACATGCGGACAAATTGCAACCCTTTGCCATCCATTTGGCGGAGCATGTCCTTGACCAACGCTTCGGCGTCACCTTCCATCAGGAAGAATTCCAGCCCATGCTGACGCACCATCGGCTCAAAGTTCGCCATCGTGACGACGCGAACCTCATACCCCGCGTCGGCCAGCCCCTTGCCCAGCGCAACACACGGCTGGATATCGCC
>JAADYY010000443.1 GCA_010092805.1 Chloroflexota bacterium
CCGCTCTTTGAAGTCAGCGACCCGGACGGTGGGCAGATCGACGCCAACGCCAACCCTGACGCCGATCTGCGCGACATCCGCTTAGAGATCACGCTGCCCGCCGACGGCGAATACACCATCACCATAGCGGCCAGCGAGAGCAGCCCGCTGACCGTTGGCGGCTACGAATTGATTTTGCAAGTCGGCTGATCGGCGGCGACTCTAGCTGCGGTTGCGGTCGGCGCTGAAGACAGCCTGCTCGCCCGTGAGGTTGGCGATAGCTCGTCGCCAGCTATCACGGGCGTCGCCGACCGCCCCACTGCGCAGCCGAAATGTTTCCAGTTCCGCGTTGAGTCCGCTCCAGATCGCGCGCTGCACCGCGACGATCAGCCGCACCTGCGCGCGATCGGTCGTGCGGCGCAGCACCTGGCGCATATGCGGCAGACAGAAGCCGTCCGACTGGCGGTAGGCGGCGGTGAACGCATGCTCATCTGCCGGATCGTTCGCGCCATCAGCCGCCGGGATGCAGTGCCCCACGAAAACCTCGACGTAATCGGCCTCTTTTTCATCCAACGTCTGACAGCACGCGCACGGTTCGCGCGCGTCGAGCCGCGCCGCCAACTGTTCGCCCGCGCGATCCTTCGCTGAGCCACCCAACCCGCCCAGAAAGCCGCGCCCGGCTGCGCGGCTGTCGTCGGAAAGATCCGGCGCATCATCCAGCACGCCCAGCAGCGCCTTGATGACCACCTCCTGCAGCACTGCGACATTGCTGCTGCGCCCATGCAGCGTGGTCATTTGCCAACTGTGGACGTTGCACAAGCCGCGCATCGCCTGGAACCGCTGCTGCACCCCGCGATCCATCGAGTATTCGTACAGCAGCGAGTCGATGAAAGCATGGGCGTCGCGCGTCAGCAGCCGGCAGAACGGGCAGCCGGGCTGCTTGAGCGCGTCGAAGACATGGTAGTAACTGGGAGGTCTGGAAGTCATAGCGCAATTTGGCCTGATCATGTTTTTCGCCGATGATACCGGAGATCGCCCAGCGGTGGCGATTCTGTCCCTCGTCAACGCGCGATCTTCGCGCTAAGATGAACCCATGATCACAGAACAAGCCAACCCAAACACCGCCAATATCGACCAACTGCCGACGCTGGCCGCCCTCGAACGCATCAACGCCGAGGATGCGCGAGTCGCCGGGGCCGTGCGCGAAGCGCTGCCCGCCATCGCCGCAGCGGTTGACGGGATCGCGGCGCGGCTGCGCGACGGCGGTCGGCTGATCTACGTCGGCGCGGGGACGAGCGGTCGGCTGGGGCTGCTCGACGCGGTCGAGTGTGTGCCCACCTTCGGCGTCGATCCATCGCTGGTGCAGGCGCTGATCGCCGGGGGCAGCGCCGCCGTTATCCACTCCGTCGAGGGCGCGGAGGACGAAGCCGATACCGGGCGCGCCGACCTGCTCGCGCTGCATCTGCGGGCCGAAGACGCCGTCGCCGGGATCGCAGCGAGTGGGCGCACGCCGTATGTGCTCGGAGCGCTGGCCGCCGCCCGCGAGATCGGCGCGTTGACGATTGGCATCGCCTGCAACGTGCCGTCGCCACTGCTCGAAGCCGCCCAGATCGGCATCGGCGTGACCGTCGGGCCGGAGGTCATCGCCGGGTCAACGCGGCTGAAGGCCGGCACCGCCCAGAAAATGATCCTCAACATGATCAGCACCGCCACCATGATTCAGTTGGGCAAGGTTTACGGCAACCTGATGGTCGATGTGCAGGTGACCAATCAGAAGTTGGCGGGGCGGGCGCGTGGGCTGATCGCCGAGATCGGCGGGGTGGACGACGACACAGCGGCGCGGCTGCTGGCAGCAAGCGGTAACGAGGTCAAGACGGCGATTGTCATGGCCCGGCGCGGCGTCGAGGCGGCGCACGCGCGTGATCTGCTGGCGGCGGCTGACGGTCGGCTGCGCGCTGTGATCGGCTAGACGCAACAAGGATCAAGAACGATGCGAGATTTACCCGAATTCGCGCCCACGCCCACCGAAAAAGCGCGGGCGTACATCGCCCACGTGCTGACGGTGCGGGGCAGCCAGAAAACCCAACTCCGCGACCTGATCGCGCATGAGGACGGCCACTTCCGGGCGATCTTCGACCCGGCCTACTTCATTCTGCCGCCGGAGCAAACCGAACCGTCGAAATCGCAGTGGAACACGCTCAAAAAGCGGATGAAGCGCGTGAACCCGCTGGTGTTTGTGTTCAAAGCGCACGGCGAGGTCGAATGCGGCCCGGACGGGCGCTGCTACTACATCGATTTTGGCTTCTTCTACCCCGACGAATAGCTTCGGCGGCGCGCACGAAAGCACAGACGCTCATGCCAGATATGCTGGTGAAACTCTACGAACTGCCGGATCTCGCGCCGCTGATCGAGGCGCAGCGCGGCGCGGGCATCGACCTCCGGCGCGGTTTGGCCCCGGAAAAGCACATCGTCGCCGCCTTCGCCCGCGAGCATTTCAGCGCGGGCTGGGCCAGCGAATGCGAGGTCGCTTACAGCAACAGCCCGGTGACGGCGTTCGTCGCGGTGGACGATCAACGCTTGGCCGGCTTCGCGTGCTACGACGCGGCCTGTAAAGGCTTCTTCGGGCCGACGGGCGTCGATCCGGCGTATCGCGGGCGGGGCATCGGCAAGGCGCTGCTGATCGCCTGCCTGCACGCGATGTGGGCCGCTGGCTACGGCTACGCGATCATCGGGGCGGCGGGGCCAACGACATTTTATGAGCAGGCGGTCGGCGCGGTCGCCATCCCTGGCTCGTGGCCGGGCGTCTATCGCGGCCTGCTCCGCGACAGCGATACATGATCAACAGGACGCTGTGCCGCCGGGTGGCTTGGCCTTTTGACTTCACCTGGTACATATCCCAAGCCAAACTTGGGATAAATTTGGGATAAAAACACGGATCAAAGAGATGGATCTACACAACAAAGTCGTGATCATCACTGGGGCCAGCAGCGGAATCGGGCTGGAAATTGCGCGGGTGCTGGCCGCGAGCGGGGCGCGTCTGCTGCTGAGTGCGCGCCGCGCCGATAAGCTGCTGGCCGCCCAAACCGACCTTCAGGCGGCAGGGGCGGAGGTCGCCTATCATGTGGGCGATGTCACCAGCGAGGCGGACTGCCGCGCAATTGTGGGGGCGGCGGTCGGGGCGTTCGGCACGGTGGACGTGCTCGTCAACAACGCGGGCTGGGGGCCGCCCAAGCCGCTGCTGGAACTGGACGAAGACTTCTGGGATAAAACCCTCAACGCCTGCCTGAAGAGCGTCTACCTGATGACGCGCGCCGCGCTGCCCACCATGCTGGAAAAAGGCGGCGGCACCATCGTGCAGATCTCGTCGGTGGCGGGCAAGCACGGCTACGCGGAGCGGGCGGCCTACTGCGCGGCCAAATGGGGCGTGCAGGGTTTCACCGAGTCGCTGAAGGATGAGTTTGGCGATCAGGGCATCCGTGCGCACGTGATCAACCCCGGCGCGGTCGCCACGCCCTGGTGGGAGAACACCGACGACGCGCAGACCGACGAGGTCATGGCGCGGATGATCCCGGTGGGGGCGGTCGCGGAGGCGGTGCGCTGGGTGCTCAGCCAACCGGATATGGTGCAGATCGACGAGGTGGTCATGCGGACGTTCCGCAGCCCCTGGGCCGGGTAGCATTCAGCAGCGGAGGATGAATGATGGCGGAGATCACCAGCTACAAGCATCACCTGGCACAGGTTAACGTGGCGAAGATGCGCGGCCCGCTCGACAGCCCGGTCATGGCGGGATTTGTCGCCCAATTGGACGAGATCAACGCGCTGGCCGACGCCGCGCCAGGGTTCGTGTGGCGCTTGCAGAGCGGCGGCGACGCCACATCGCTGCGCATTTTCCCCGACGACACCATCTTGATCAATATGTCCGTGTGGGAGTCGGTCGAGGCGCTGTTCGAGTACACCTACAAAAGCGATCACGTGAAGGTGATGCGCCGCCGCGCCGAATGGTTCGAGCGCATGGAGACGGCGCACACTGTGCTGTGGTGGACTCCCGCCGGGCACATCCCCACCCCGGATGAAGCGAAAGCGCGCCTCGATCACCTGGAGCAGCACGGCCCGAACCCGCACGCCTTCACGTTCAGGCAGCGCTTCACCGTCGCTGATCTGGTGGGCCGGCCTTAGTCCGCTTCGGATTCGGGTAGATCCTGCTCGGCGATGAGGTAGGCGCGCACGCCTTCGAGCGTGTGATTCATGTGCGCGCTGATCGCCTGACGCAGGGCAGCGGCATCATGCGCCTGGCACGCCGCCAGAATCGCGCGGTGCTCCCCCTGAATCACATCGGCGCGATCTTTCAGGAACATATAGCGATAGCGGTAGCGCTCCGCCAGATCCCACAGCCCGGCGATCATGTTGATCAGGTAGCGGCTGCCTGCCGCCTCGTAGATGGTGAAGTGAAAGCGGCGGTTGGCCTCCAGAAAGCGCGGGTAATC
>JAADYY010000444.1 GCA_010092805.1 Chloroflexota bacterium
AGCAGGGGAGAAAACTGCTTTTGAAGTCCCTCTCCTAGCCGCAAAGCGGCGGTTGGGAGAGGGATTTAGGGTGAGGGCCTGATTCGCCAACAGCATCTGCCCCGGCTGTGGCTTAATCCCCCGCCGTCGGCGCGCTGATCAGCAGGCCCTGTGTGAGCGACTGCACATAGATGCACAGCGGCCAGTCGATGGCGACATCCGCCTGCGTGATCGGCGCGTCGGTGAGCGTGACGCCGCTGCCGCGCACCACCGCGATGGGCCGGGCCTCGTCGCGCTCGCCCATCACGAGCTGGGCCGCCGCGCAAATCGTGTCGGCGAGGCCGCGCTGCGTCACCTGCATGGGGTTGCCGAACAGGTCGGCTTTGCCGCGCTCATCCTGCACCGGCTGGAAGCCCGCCGTCGCCAGCGCGACGCCCGTCGTGCCCAGCCGACCGGGCATCAGCCAGCTATCGGTGAGGATCACGCCGACATCAACGCCCAGCCGCGCCCGCACCAACGAACGGATCGCCACCGCCACCCCGTACGGATCGACGGGGAACAGCACCGCATAGCCGTTGGGGATGTTGGAGCGGTCGATCCCGGCGTTGGGCGAGAGGATGCCGTCCTTAAAGGTCAGCAGAAAGCCGGGGATGCCGCCAAACACATGGTCGGCTTCGCTGAGCACAAGCTGGGCCATCACCGGGTTCATGGCGTAGCGTTCGGCGAGCTGCTGCGCCGCGTCGCTGACCTGCACATCGGCCAGCCGGACGACTCGCCCCGCGCTGATGGCGGCGTATTTGCTGGAGACGGCCAGCACATCGCCGTCCTGAAGCGTCACAGCGGCGGCGTGGAGCGCGTCGAGAAGCGTGGCGTGGAGGTCGAAGGAGTCGTGGTAAACCGGCGCAGCGACCGGAATCGCCGTCAAAGGTTGGTTGCTCATTGGGTGTAGTCTGCTTTCTGGCTGATGATCACGTTGGAGAAGTGAATCGTAGCACCCCGGCGATCTGGATGCCAGGGTGAGCGCGGCGCGTCACGCTGGCATCAGCGGTTTACCAGTTGATCTGCACGTCGCGCCGCCACACCCGCCGGATCAGCGCGCTGCCGGGCAGCGCCGCCGCCAGCCGATACAGCAGATCCCAGTCATCCGCCGCCAGCACGCCGCCGATGATGATCCCCAGCCCGTAGATCAGCCCGCCGCCGATCATGCCGAGCAGCGGGTGCAGCGCGCCCAGAGCCAGCATCGCCCCCGCCGTGACGATCACGATCAGCGCCAGCCGCGCCCACCGCCCGATCTGCGTGCCGCGCCAGTTCAGGCCGAAGCCGCTCGCCAGCGCGCCGAGCACCAGCAGTTCCGCGCTCACCGAGGCGAACGCCGCCCCGATCACGCCGATGCGCGGCAATAAGATCAGGTTGAGCAGCAGCTTGAAGCCCAGCCCAGCGGCGCGCACCGCCAGCAGATAGCGCTGCCGATTCTGCACCATCAGGTTCTGCGCGAAGACGTTGGCGATGATCGTCACGACGGTGTACCAGATCAGCACACGCAGAATCGCGGCGGCGGGGGCGAAATTTGCGCCGAACAGCGGCACCGTGATTTCGGTGGCGAAGGCTGTAAACACCAACCCCACCGGCAGCCCGATCAGCAGCGTGAAGAATGCCAGCTTCTCCACCAGCAGCCGATACAAATCGCGCGCGCCCGAATCTGTGTACGCCCGCGACATCAGCGGGTAGATGGCCACCAACACCGTCGTACTCAGCAGATCGATCACGCCGTAGTTGATCACGAACGCGGCGTTGAGGTGTCCGGTGTCCGCCTCGGTGAGGATGCTCGTCGTCATCAGGCGGTCGAGTTGCAGGTAGATCATGCTGATGAACGTCGAGAGGGCCAGCGGCGCGCTGTTGATGAGCAGCGGACGTGCCAACGTCCATTCGAGCGGCCAGCGCGGGCGGACACCCGTCCGGCGCAGCAGCGCCCACAGCACCCCCGCCCGCCCGAATCCGGTGAGGATCGTCATCACGTAGACGCCCAGCAGCCCAAAGCCCAGCCACAGCGCCACCCCCGCCAACGCGATCCGCAGCAGAATATGCCCCACCTCGACCGCTGAGGTGGCGACCATCCGCTCCTGTGCCAGCAGTTGATCGTAGCTGAGGTTGCCGAGCATATCGATGAACAGGCTCAGCCCGGCGATGGCGATGAACGCGCGGATCGTGTCGGAGTAGCCCAGCGCCCACGCCGCCGCATTGATCCCAACATAGGCCACCAGCGCCAGCAGCGTTTGGCTGACTAACGAGGCCGTCAGGTAGCCGCCCGCCCGGTCGGGGTAGCGCGCCACATCGCGGATGACGATCAGGCTCATGCTGAAACTCGTCACCGCCACGCCGACAGCGAACAGTGCGCCAACCGTGCCATAGACGCCGAAATCGACCTCGCCGAGCAGCCGACCTAAAATCAACTGCCAGCCGAACTGTGCGCCGTTGCTGAGGATGCGGGCGGCGGCGATAGCGCTCGCGTTACGCGCGGCGCGCCTGGCCCCGGCGGCGGATAGCCCAGCGCCCGCTTGTGAGTCGGTGGTCAGCGGATCACCTGATCGTGGGAGCCGACAAGTTGGCGCAGGATCTCGGTTTGCCCGGCGTAGTAAGCTTCTTGCCACGCGAAATCGAGAAGCATCTGGCCGAGGGTGGTGTCTTCGTGCGCCGCTGCCAGATCAGCGTCGGTGAGTTGGTCGAGGTAAGTGCGGAGCGCCGCCTGGGCGCTGTCCAGGTCGGCCAGGATTTTCTCCAAGCGGCAGGCTTGCGTCCCGTCGTCGATGGGCGCTGCGCCGGGATCGTAGGGCACACATTCCTCACGGCTCCAGATGGGGTCAATCGCCAGCGCAATCATGAAGCTGCTGCGGGCCGCCACGATGTGGCCCATCATCCAGTTGAAGCTGCCGCCGCGCACCGGCAGGCGCAGCAAGCTATCTTCGTGGCTGAGGCCGTCGGCCTGCGTCTGAAACACGCGGTAGTTGCGTTCAAACAACTTGACGATCTGTGTGCGGGTCATGCGGGCACCTCTCTACACCGTCATCACCCGCCATTGTAGCGTATCGCACGTGATTTGCCCGACGAGAACCGGACGGGCGTCTCGCTTGGGCCGCCCACACCGGATCGCGCGATCCGACGTTTCGCATTGCCAAAAGCGGGCTAGAATGATGCGCGATCCAACCGCGCTTATCTGCATCTGCTATGCAAGTATGTGAAAGGGAAAAAGAACAGCCCATGCAGCTTTTCATCATTCGGCACGCTCAATCGACCAACAACGCCCTGCCCGATCAGAAAAACCGCGTCCAGGACCCGCCGCTGACCGAACTCGGTTTGCAGCAAGCCGATAAGCTGGCGCAGCACCTGTTCGACGGCCCGAACTTCGACCCCTGGATCGATCCGCGTTCGGGTTTCGGCGGCGCTGTGGGCAAAACCGGCCATGAGATCACCCATCTCTATTGCAGCGCCATGCACCGCTCGCTGCAAACGGCGCAGCCCGTCGCTAAAGTCTTCGGCATTCAGCCGGAAGTGTGGCTGCCCATCCATGAGCACGGCGGCATCTTCCTGGAAGAGAACGGGCGTGAGGTCGGCTACCCTGGTATGACGCGGGCCGAAATTCAGGCCGCTTTCCCCAATTACATTCTGCCAGAGGCGATCACGGATAAAGGCTGGTGGCTGCAGCCCGGCGGCGAGACGCTCGCTGCTGCCTACGGACGGGCGATCTATGTGGCGGAGGAACTCCGCCGCCGCGCCCGCGACGAAGCCGACGCTTGCATCGCGCTGATCTCGCACGGCACCTTCATCGACGGCCTGATCAAGGCGCTGCTCAACCAACTGCCCAACCGCCAGTCGTATTTTCTGCACTACAACACCGCCATCACCCGCGCCGATTTTGATGCGAACGGTCGCATGATCATCCGCCACACCAACCGCGTCGATCACCTGCCGGATAATCTGATCTCGTAGCGCGTTTGACGCGGTGCCGCAGTCATGTACAATTCGGAAACTTGTGTCACAGCGTCTGGAACCTGTCACGATGCCGTTTGAATATGAAGCTTTAGTCGGCCATCTCTACGTCGTCGATGCCCGCGCGATCAGCGCGCCGCCGCCGGGCAGCCTCGTCGAAGTTGCGCCCAAGCGAGTCGCGCGCGGGCGTGAGGCCGACACGTTTTTCACATTGGTGCTGCCCTGGGGCGAAACGATTGCCCCGGCAGCCTTCTACGAGCAGATGGCGCAGCTCAGCGCCGAACAGTATTTCAACACGCCTGGCAGCGTCACCGCGGCGCTGCGGGCGGCCTTCAGCCACCTGAACGAAAACCTCTTCGAGCACAACGAGGGGGGCGGCAAACACTACGAAGCCAGCATGATTTGCGCGGTGCTGCGCGGCGCGGATCTGTACCTGGCGGAGGGTGGGCCGGGGGCGGGGTTGTTCCGGCTGCGCGGCGATGTGCAGCAGTTCGCGGCAGATTTCAGCACCGACGAGGCGTTGTTTGGCCCACCGATGGGTGTGCAGACTGTCCTCGACATCTAGATGGCGCGCTACACCGTCGAGATGGGCACGCGGCTGGTACTCGCTGACCCGACGCTGGCGGATCTGGATTTCGAAGCGGTCACCGCAGCGCTGGCCCTCGAAGACATTGGCGCGGTGCTGGCCAAACTCAAACAACTCGCGCCGCGCCAGCTCACGTTGATGGCCGTCGAATTTGTGCCGCCAGAACAGCCCGTCGCGCTGCCCGTCCCAGAAGTCGAGGCGACCCTGACGGCTGACCCGCTCACAGGCGCGCTGACGCCTCCGGTCACGACGACGGGCAACGGGCAGGCCCAAACCGCCCAGGTGAAGCCGATCAGCCAAATGGAGCCGGGGCTGCGCTCGCCCCAGCCGGGGCTGCCCGGCACCCCTGCGCCGAAACCTGTGCGCCGCTCGCGTCAGCGCGGCATCGGGATCAAGCGGCTGCTGGGCGGGATCGCGCTGGGGTTGGCGCAAATCGCTGAAGTCGCCAACCGCGTGCTGGATCGGCTGCTGCCCGCGCCGAAGGGCCGGCAGTCGTGGCTCAACGGCCCCATCGCCGCCGGGTTGGCAATTGTCATTCCGGTGCTCGTCGTGATTCTGGTGGTGGTGATGTGGGTCTCTGGCGCGGAGCAGAGCGAGTTTGAGGTGTGTGTGGGCGAAGCGCAGACCGCCGCCCAAACCACCCGCAGCATTGACCCGACCGATGCGCGCGGCACACTCGAAGGCTGGAACGCGGTGCTGGCGATCACCGAGACCTGCGACGACATTCAGTCGGATGACCCGAGGATTCGGCTGCTGCAACGCGAGGCGCAAACCGAGGTGGACCGGCGGCTGCGGGTGACGCGCGTCGCCGAAGACCAGATGTTCACGCTCGAAACGATCCCGAATACCAGGCTCACCCGGCTGATCTTGCAGGGCAGCGATCTGTACGTGCTGGATAACGCCAACCAGCAGGCGTATCGGATTCGCATGGACGCTGACGGCCTGAGCACCCAGCCCGGCGTCGGCAACCCGCAGCCGATCCCGGCGATGCGCCGCAGCGCGGCGATCAGCCAGTACACCGTCGGCGACCTGATCGACATTGCATGGTCGGAAGACGGCAGCGGCCTGAGCCAGGACGATGTGATCGCGGCGGTGGACAGCGGCGGCCTGCTCATCGACTGCCCGCCGCGCCTGCTCGAAGATTGCAGCGTGCAGGAACTCCAGGGCATCCGCAACTGGTCGCAGCCGGTCGCCATTCAGTTCTGGCAGGGTCGCCTGTACGTCCTCGATCCGGCGGCGAACCAGCTCTGGCGCTACGATCCGTCCGGGGGCAGTTTCCCCAGCGCGCCGCTGGAATACTTCACCGGGCAGACGCGGCCCGACATCCGCAACGCCGTCGATTTCACCATCGATGAGGACGGCGATGTGTATATCCTCTTCGGCAACGGCACGCTGATCCCGTACCGCACGGGCGAACCGCTCAATTTCGGCTTCGCGGCCTTCCCGGAGAACCGCAGCCTCGGCAGCGCCACGCGGATGCTGCTGACCGCGCCGCCCTTCACCGCCCTGTTCTTCCTGGATCAGCCGAACCGGACGATTTACGAGACGACGCTGGCGGGGACGTTCGTGGGCAGCTACCGCGCTTACGATGAAGATCTGTTCGCGCAGCTCGCCGGGATCGGTGTGGACTCGAACGAGCAGTTGATCTACGTCACCTCCGGCGATTCGGTGCTGGTCTTCGAGGCGTGTAACGCCGCCACCTGCTAAACCCGTGCTGCGGGGATGTCACAGCCTGGCATCCCCGGCGTGAGTCCCCGCTGTTTTCAGCCCATGTGTAACAGCCGCTGTCGGTGAGTAGGGCAAGCGTCGGTTCGTGAGTGGGTGCGCGTCCATCAGCAAAATGCAAGCCGGGATACGCTGAAATCAGTGTTGCTGAAGTTGGGCTTGGCGACGCCCGACCATCCAGCTACAGCGCACGATGATCGCGTATACCACTTGCTCTTTTTCTACTCTTTTCTGCTCATGGAGGCGTACTCATGCTCAAGGCATTCCGTGCATCACCATTGCTCCCGTTCCGTCGTTGGCTCATCTTCACCGTTCTGCTCACCGTCATGACCGGTGTTGTGCTGCCGTTCAGCGCGCCCGCGCAGGCACAGACCAACACCGGCCCGTTCCGCGTTTACCTCATCTTTGAAAACGGCCCCACCGAAGTCTACACCCCGCGCATCCTCAATGTGCTGGCCGACTTCAACATCCGGGCGGCGTTTGCCGTCAAGGGCATCGAAATTGAGGGCCGTGAGAATCTGCTCCAGCGCCAGATCCGCGAAGGCCATGCGATCATCAACCATCTGTGGCGCGAAGAGGGCCTGTATGCGGGCCAGCGTGAGGACATCGTCGTCGCGTCGTACCTGGAAACCGAAGCCGCTATCCGCGCGGCGCTGGGGCCGGAACTGCCGACCTATGACCGGCAGGTGCGGATGGTCATGCAGCCCGGCGGCGCGACTCGCCCGCTCCCGGTGGATGCCATCACCTACAACTGGAACGTCGACTCCGACGACAGTGGGCGCTGGATGCCCGGCGGCGTCAGCAGCGCCAACGCCGTGATCAATAATGTGCTGGGCACCCCGGTCGCGGGCGGCGGCGAACGCTACAACGCTTACGAGTTCGGCGACGGCGTCATCATCACCTTCAATGACATTGCACAACTCACGGTCGATGTGCTGCCGGGCATTCTCAGCGAACTGCGCGCGGCGGGGGCAACCTTTGGCGTGCTGCCGCGCCCCGGCGACCGCGTTGGGACGATGCCTGTCGTGATCGGTGCGCCGCCGCCGGATGGCCCTGGCATCTCTGGTGTGCAGCTCCCGGCGGAAATCCTCGAAGGGCGCACCCGCCTGCGCGCTGCGCCGAGCCTTGAAGCGCGCATCCTGGCGACCGGCCTGAACCCGGCCACCACGCTCACGGCCATCGGGCGCAGGGACGGCTGGGTGCAGGTGCGCGTCGGTGATCAAGTGGGCTGGGTAGCAGACTTCCTGATCAGCGTGCGTGGGCCGCTGCCAAACCTACCGCGCTCGTAAGTATCTTCACATATCTCTAAATGCTGCGGCGGGTGGATTGTGAAATTCACCCGCTTTTTTGATTCAAGCTGCTGGATACGCTATGCTCGCGGCTGTTGCGGTTGCATGGTATGTGCAACGGAACAATCTTGTTAAGTTTTTGTACGATTCACGCCTTCACCCCGGACTTTCTGACTGAGTTGCTATACAATCTTCACAGTTGAGTTCCAACATCATTCAATCAGTCATCACAGTCGCAGGCATGGTAGGAGATCAGCTTTTGACTCGTCGCGTTTGGTTCATCCTCTTGACTCTCGTACTTTTGGCACCCATCACGTCCGAGCGTGCCGCCGAAGCTTCTGTCGCGCAGCAAGGCGAACCCGACACCTATCTCCCAGACGGTTTCATAGACATCGAACTCTTCGCCGTGTTCAGTAACCCCACGACGATGGAATTCGCGCCCGATGGCCGCTTATTCATCCTGGAGCAGGCCGGCGTCGTGCGTGTCATTGACGAAGGTGAACTGCTGCCTACCCCATTCATCACTTTTGACGCCGCCACATCATCCAACGGCGAAACGGGCTTATTGGGCATTGCTTTTCATCCCAACTTCCCCACAACCCCCTACATTTACTTCAACTACACCACCGACGCCCCCAGCCGCCGCCAACGCTTCAGCCGCGTGATCGCCAATGGCAACGTGGCGCAGCCGGGCAGCGAGGAGATTCTTTTCGAACTCACCGAAATGCGCACTTCGCCGTTCCACATCGGCGGCGCGATGGAGTTCGGCCCGGATGGCAAGCTCTACGTCGCCACTGGGGATAACACCTACGCGCAGCAGGCGCAGTGGCTGGATAACCCCTGGGGCAAAATCCTGCGCCTCAACGAGGACGGCACCATCCCCACCGACAACCCGTTCTACGATGTCACCGACGGGGTGCAGCGTGCCATCTGGGCCTACGGGCTGCGCAACCCGTTCATCTTTACACTCCAGCCCGGCACCAACCGCATGTTCATCAACGATGTGGGCGCCAACGAGTGGGAAGAGATCAACGAAGGGTTCGTCGGCCAGAATTATGGCTGGCCCACAACCGAAGGCTACACCAACGATCCGAATTTTGTGGGGCCGCTCCATGCGTACCCGCACAGCGATGTTGGCGGCGGCCCGACGAGTTTCGGCTGCGCGATCACAGGCGGCGCGTTCTACAACCCAGAGACGCCGCAATTCCCGCCCGAATACGAGGGCATGTACTTCTTCTCAGATTTCTGCCAGCGCTGGATCAATATGTACAACCCGGCGACCGGCGAGGTCACCAACTTTATGCGGACGCGCGCGCAGTGGCTGCGTCACCCGTTGGTTGATCTGGAAGTGGGGCCGGATGGCACCCTGTACTACCTCACGTACCATACGGGCAACAACGACGGCGAATTGTTCAAGATCGTTTACGCCGACGACGCCACCCCGACGATCACCAGCAACCCACAGCATCTGACTGTCGCGGTGGGCGACCCGGCGAGTTTTTCGTGCTCCGGTACCGGGCTGGCACCGCTGACTGTTCAATGGCAGCGCAACCAAGCAGATATTCCCGGCGCGAACGACACCACCTACACCATCAACAGCACAGTGGCTGCCGACAGTGGGGCGGCTTTCCGGTGTGTCATCTCCAACGATGTCGGCTCGGCCACCAGCAGCGAAGCCTTCCTCACCGTGATCAACAGCCAGCGCCCCAACGCGGTGATCAACGCGCCGATTGATGGCGCACCCTACAACGGTGGCGACATTATCAGCTTCGGCGGTGTGGGCACCGACGCGGAAGACGGCAATTTACCCGCTTCAGCGTATGAGTGGCGCATCGATTTTCATCACAATGACCACACACACCCGTTCCTCTCGGCGATCCCAGGCGTGACGAGCGGTACATTTGAAGCGGAGGCGCTCGGCCACACTGAAACGGACGTGTGGTATCGCGTGTATTTAACGGTCACGGACTCGTCGGGCCTGAGCGACACCACCTACGTGGAGGTGTTCCCGCGCCTAAGCACGCTCACGCTCGCCAGCGACCCGCCCGGCCTGAGCATTCAAATTGAGGGTCAGCCGCAAACCGCGCCCGCCGATGTGCTGAGTGTCGTTGGTGTGGTGCGCAGCCTGAACGCGCCGCCGGTGCAGCAGTTGAATGGCAGTACCTATAACTTTGTGGCATGGAGTGATGGCGTCACGACCCCCGCGCGCAACGTGACGACGCCGCTGAACGATACCACCTATCTCGCCATCTACGCCTTGCCAGTAACCCCGACGAA
>JAADYY010000445.1 GCA_010092805.1 Chloroflexota bacterium
CTGCTTTTGAAGTCCCTCGCCTAGCCGCAAAGCGGCGGCTGCCGTTGGCACACGGAGCGGGATTTAGGGTGAGGGCCTGATTCGCCAACAACATCTGATGCCGAGGAGTCAAGCGCCTGCGCTTAAAGGCTCACCGCGAGCACGGCGACGATCAGCCACAGACTGACGGTCACCAGCAGGCCGACGCGCGGCAGCCGCGCCGTGATCAGGGCGAAGGGCAGCAGCAGACTGTACGAAGCCACATACGGTACGAAGAACAGCCCCGCCAGCACACCGAGCAGCGCATCCCGGCGGCGGACGGCGAAGACGGCCAGCAGCACGCCGATCCCAATGGACACCGGAACACCAATCGGGGCGGGCAGCAGCGCCATCGGTGCCATGTTGATCCCCCACGCCACCTCATAGCGTTGGAATGATTCCAGCAGATCCAGCGGCCACGGCCCCCAGATCAGCAGCGAAATGATCCCGGTGATCAACACGACGATCAGCCAGCGGACGAGATCGCGGCGGCTGAAGCTGAGGATATAACCGGTCGCCAACTGCGGCTTGGCCAGCAGAAACGGCCCACTCCACAGCGGCGGCACCAACAGCCCCAGGCACACGATCCAATCGATGTTGAGGTTGAGCGCCGCATCCAGCGCCAGCGGCGACGCCAGGACGATCACGACGGGGTGGGGCAGCCAGCGCCGTTTGGCGGCCCGCGATGGGCGGCCAAACTTGACGATAATTGCCGCGAGCGCGCCATAGTAAATGAGCATCTGCGCCAGCACCGCCAGTTCGAACGGCAGGTAACTGAGCGGCAGCAGCGGGATCAGCGTCCAGGGGGTGTTGACGAAGCCGGGCAGGTCGTAAGGGGTCAAGAAGCCGACATCAGCCAGTGTGAACGTCCACAGCTGATCGCCCCAGACGAAGAAATCCTGAGTCGCGCGGAGCACCAGCCCGACGATCCACCAGCCCAGCCCGATCAAAAGGCCCAGCGCGACGGCGCGCACCAGCGGCCTGGGCACAGTGACCTGCCGCCCAAACAAGCGCAATTCGGTTTGCGGTGACGTTGCGATTGGCGACTGCATAAGCTCTCGGCGGCTCACCGCGATATTAAGCGATAACTAAATGGAAAGTGGCACATCGAGGCGCAGCCAGGTGCGCCCGATGCGAAACAATCTGCCGGGTTGCAGGCTCACACGCCCGCGAATGGAGTCGCGCTCGCGTTCGACATAGGTGCCATTCCGGCTGCCCATGTCTTCCAGCCAGAAGGCGAGCACAACCGGTTCCTCCACAGACTCTGACGCGGTGACCGGCTGCGAAACGCAAAACAGCTTGGCGTGCAGCCGCGAGACCTGATTATCGTCGCGGATGCACACATCGCAGCCTTCGCGCCGCCCGATGTGCAAGACCAACTCATCGCCCGGGTTCGGCTGGCGGAAGTTGAGGGTATGACCATCTTGCGACCCGCTCATAAAGGTGATCGACAATTCCTGTGATGTCATCAGTCGTGCCCGCCGTTGTTGTCATCCAGATAACTCCGCGCCAGCGTCAGTTTGCGCTGGGGCGGTTCGTGATCCGGCGCGAGGGCCAGCCCCCGTGCCAGGACCTCAACCGCCGTTTGATAGTCGCTGAGCATGATCAGGGCGTCGCCATAGTTGTGCCAGAACCAGATGTCGTTGGGGTTGTGCCGAACCGCCTGCGCGTAGCAATGCTGCGCGTCCGCCCAGCGGTTGAGCGCGGCGTAGGCCAGCCCTTGCCCATTCCAGGCCCAGGCGTAACGCTCGTCAAGGGTCAGCGCGCGCTGGTAGCTGAGCACCGCCGCCTCGTAATCGTTGAGCCGGCGCAGCACCTGCCCGCGCCGCGCCCAGGCGGTCGCGTTTTCCGGCAACACCGCCACCGCCTGATCGATCACGGCGAGCGCATCGGCGTGACGGCGTATCTCCAGCAGCAAATCGACCTGATTGGTGTAATACCAGATGACGGTGTTGTCGGCTTCCAGCGCGCGCTCGTAGCTGACCAACGCCTCCTCGTAGCGATCCAGGGCTTCCAGCACCAGCCCGCGCCCATTCCACGCCCAGGCGTAATCGGGCTTCAGGTGCAGCGCACGATCATAGGCGTTGAGCGCCCCCTCGGTGTCATCCAGGCGGCGCAGCGCTTGACCGCGCTTGGCCCAGCTTTCGGCGTGATTGGGATTGATCTGCAGCGCCTGCTGCAAGACCTCAACCGCCTCCCGCTGCTGGCCGAGGGTGACCAGCGCGTCGGCCTGATTGTACCAGTACCACACGTCGCCCCCGTCGAGATCGGTGGCGCGGCGGAACGACATCAGCGCATCTTGCAGCTCACCCAGCACCATCAGCACCAAGCCGCGCCCGTTCCAGGCCCAGGCGTAGCGCTCATCGAGTTCGATGGCGGTGGTGTAATTGTGCAGCGCATCGTGCAGCTGGCCCAGCCGCCGCAGCACCTGCCCACGCTTGGCCCAGGTGCGCGCGTTGCGGTTATCGCGGCGCAGCGCCTTTTCCAGCAAATCGAGCGCCGCCGGGTAGTTGTTCAGCGAGAGCAGCACATCCACCTGATGAAAAATGTAGAAAGCATCATCCGGCGCGGTTTCGCTGGCCCGGCGGTACGCCTCGAGCGCTTCGTTGTAGCGTCCCAGCGCTTCCAGGGTGTGGCCGCGTTCGTTCCAGGCCCAGCCGTATTTGGGGTCAATGTCGAGCGCGTGATTGAACGCCACCAGCGCATCGGTGTGGCGGTGCAGGTGCCGCAGCACATTGCCCAGCCGCGCCCAACTGCGCGCATGGGTCGGATCGACCTGGGTCGCGCGCTCTAGCAGCGGCAGCGCTTCGTCGTAGCGTTCCAGCAACGTGAGCACATTGCCCTGATTGTACCAGTGCCACACATCGCCGCCGGAAATCTCGACCGCCTGCTGGTAACAGTCGAGGGCCTGATCGTAGCGCTTCAGCATTTCCAGCACGATCCCCTTGCCGTTGATGGCCCAGGCGTAATCCGGCTGCAGATCGAGCGCGCGGTTGTAAGCGGCCAGCGCACCTTCGTAATCTTTGCGGTAGCGCAGCACCTGGCCGAGTTTGGCCCAACTGAAGGCGTGGCTCGGATCGGTTTCGACGGCGCGCTGGGCTGGGAGCTGGGCGTCTTCGTACTGGCCGAGTTCGACCTGCATTTCGGTGAGGTTGTACCAGTGCCACACTTCATCCGGCTGATAGCGGGTCGCTCGCTTGAAACTCAAGAGCGCTTCTTTGTAGCTACCCACCGCTTTGAGCGCCAGCCCGTAACCGTTGTGCGCCCAGGCGTAGGTTTTGTCCAGGCGAATGGCCTGCTCGTACGCCTCAATCGCATCGGTGAAGTTGTGCAGCAGCCGCTGCACCTGGCCCAGCTTGGCCCAACTGTTGGGATGCGCCGGGTCGCGTTCGAGGGCGGCTTTGAGCATCTGCACCGCTTCGGTGTAGTGGCCCATATTTTGCAGCGCGTCGGCCTGGTTGTACCAGTTCCAGACATCGTTCGGATCGAGATCGGTGGCGCGTTCGTAGCAGTCGAGCGCCTCTTGCTGCTGGCCGAGCCGCTCCAGCACCATCCCCTTGCCTTTCCAGGCCCAGGCATAGCGCGGCTGCAACCGCAGCGCCTCGTCGTAGCAGGTGAGCGCCTCATCATAGCGCTTCAACAGACGCAGCGTGCGCCCCTTACGCGCCCACGCCCAGGCGTAGTCCGGCTGGAGCGTGATGGCGCGGTCATACGCGGCGATGGCTTCGCCGAACCGGCCCAACTCGGTCAGCGAGTAGCCCTTATCCATCAACTCGCGGGCTTCCAGCTCTGGCCCGCTGATTTCGAAGACGGCGGGGCTGCCGGTGACATCCTCGTAAATTTGTGCCAGTTCCTCGACGATCTCGCCCCACAACTGCGGGCGCGCCGCCGGGTCTTTTTCCAGGCAGCGCAGCACCAACGTGCGCAGGTGCTGCGGCAGCTTGGCTCCTGCGCCGTTGGTGAAGGCGGGGCGTTCGTTCAGGTGCGCGTGCATCCAGTTTTCCAGCTTACGCGCCTCAAACACCTGCCGCCCGGTGAGCATTTCATACAGCAGACACCCAAACGAGTAGATGTCTGAGCGGGTGTCCACGTCTTGTGAGGAGCGGCACTGCTCTGGCGACATGTACGGCGCGGTGCCGATGATCGCGCCGACGCGCGTGAGCCGCTCGGATGAGGGGCGGTTCTGCTCCACCTCTTCGATCACCGCATCGGCCAGATCCAGCGAGCGCACCAACCCAAAATCGGTGACTTTGGCGATGCCGTTGTGGGTCACCAGGATATTGGCGGGCTTGAGATCGCGGTGGACCAGCCCGGCCACCTTCTGGACGGCGTGCTGCATCCCCAGCGCGATATGCAGCCCGAATTCAATCGCCAGTTCCAGGTTCAGCCGCTTGTGATCCAGCCAACTGCGCAGGTCTGCCTCTAATCCTTCCGGCCCGCTAATGTGTTCCAGGATAATGTAGGGGCGGTTCTCGATGCGCTGCACCAAGCGCGCCTGCACAATGTGCTGGTGCTTTTCCAGCCGAATCCAGGTGAGCGCTTCCTGCTCAAAGCGGGCGATTGCCCGGTCGTTTTCCAGAAAGCGGCTTTGGAACCCTTTGATCGCCACTGGTTCACCCTGCTCGCGGTCGTAGGAGAGGTAGACGATGCCCATGCCGCCGCGCCGCACATCGACGACTTCGTAGCGGTCGTCCATCAACGCGCCGGGGCTGAATTCGGCGCTGTCATCCACAGGCGGCACATGCCGACGGCGCGTCATGGGGTGCGGTTCTTGGTCGGACTGCTCACCCTGCTGGACGACCGGGCGCTCCATTGAGGCGACGGGGTCGCCGTGCGCGGGTTCAGCGGAGGTTGCATCGTCGGCGATCTGGCTGTCGACGATACTGGAGATCGCCGAGTCGACTTCTTGCAGGTGAACGTCGGCGACCGTCGCATCGGATTCGCTCATGAAGCGCCCGGTCGAGTCGCTGTCGGCGATGGTGTAATCGTCGCTCAGCCCCTGCTGATCCGTTTCGGCGGTGCCGTGCGGGTGCTGGTACAGCTTGAGCAGCACCTCGATGAGCGGTTCCAGCCGGTGCGCGACCGGGTCGTACACGGTGGCGTCGGTGTCGGTGGGCACGTCGCTTTGTTCGGCGAGTGCCCACAGCGCAACCGCCAGATTGCGCCGCGAAACGAACAGCTGCGCGGTCATCGCCACCCAGGTGATGTATGCGTCAATGGCGCGGTAAGCGTCCTGCCGGTCGCTGTCGTGGGTGGCGCTTTCCGCGGCGCGCTGGTACGCCAGCAGCGTTTTGCCCACGTAAAAAATCAACAGCCGTCCGTCATCGGTCAGGCTCCGCGCCGCGCACAGATCGCCCAGCGCCAGGAGGTTACTGGGGTCGGGGCGGCGCAAGTTCAGCCGCCCCAACGTGCGAATCGTCGAGTCGGGATCGGTGGCGAACGGGTCACGCTGATCCTGCGTGTGCCGTTGGTGCAACAGCGTCTGCTGCTGGCTGTCGCTGAGCGGGAGCGGGGCGCGTCCCGTTTGAGGAACCGGAGGAATTGACGACATGGGCACGTCACCGGCTGGCCTGCGACTCGAAGCGGAGACAATCGCCGTCAACATGGGCGGTGATGGTCTCGCCGGGCCGGAAGGCATCCTCGACGATTTTGGCGCTCAGTGGGCGGGTGATGAGCCGCTCGATGGCGCGGCGCAGCGGTCGGGCACCATTCGCCGGGTCGTAGCCGCGCTCCAGCACCAGGGCGCGCGCTGCGTCTGTGAGCACCAGCGCCAGCCCCTGTTGGCGCAGCCGCTCGTGCAGATGCGCGAGCTGAAGATCGAGAATGCGGCTGACGGTCTCAGGCGACAGCGCGCGGAACGTCACAATCTCATCGACGCGATTGAGGAACTCTGGGCGGAAAAACTCGCCCAGATGCGCCGTGAAGTCCGGCTGCTGATCCGGCCCACTCACGAAGCCGAGGGTTTTGCCGCTGTCCGCCGTGCCGATGTTGCTGGTCATGATGAACACGGCGTGCCGCGCATCCACGTGACCGCCGTGCGCGTCGGCCAGGCGACCGTCGTCGAACACCTGCAGGAAAATGTCGAAGACTTCCGCCGCTGCTTTCTCAACCTCATCGAGCAGCACAACGCTGTACGGACGGCGGCGCAGCCCTTCGGTGAGTTGGCCGCCGCGCCGGGTGTCTTTGTAGCCTGGCGGCGCGCCAATCAAGCGGGCGACGGTGTGCGCGTCGTGGAACTCGGACATATCCAGCCGGATCATGGCGTCGTCGCTGCCAAACAGGAAATTCGCCAGCGCGCGCGCCAGTTCGGTTTTGCCCACCCCCGACGGCCCCAGGAACAGAAACACCCCAATCGGGCGGTCGGGGTCGCGCAGCCCGGCACGGGCGGTCTTGATGGCATCCGTGACGGTTTTGACGGCTTCGTCCTGGCCGATCACGCGGCTGAGGAGCGTCGCCTCGATCTCGGTGAGCCGCCGCTTTTCGTCCGCCGACAGTTCGCTGACCGGGATGCCCGTCCAATCTGACAGGACGGCGTTAATGTTGTAGATGCGGACTTCCTGCGCGCGCTTGTCCGGGTCGGTATCTGGATCTTGGGTTTGGATGCGCACCCGAGCGCACGCTTCGTCCAGCAAATCGAGCGCTTTGTCGGGCAGCCGCTTGTCGGGCAGGTAAATGACCGAGAGCCGCACCGCCGCTTCCATCGCTTCGGGGTGAATGCCGATGCCATGATGGTTTTCGAGGCGTTCGCGCTGCCCGGCCAGAATGGCCAGCGTGTCTTCGGCGCTCGGCTCATCGATGTCGATGGGCCGGAAACGGCGGTCCAGCGCGGGGTCTTGGGCGATAGCCCGGCGGTATTCTTCGTGCGTCGTCGCGCCGATGCAGATGATGTCCCCGCGCGCCAGCGCCGGCTTCAGAATGTTGGCCGCGTCCAGGTTGCTGTCGATGGTATCGCCCGCGCCGACAATCGTATGGATCTCATCAATGAAGAGGATGACGTTGCCCGCGCCGCGCACCTCTTCGACAATGCCGATCAGCCGTTCCTCAAATTGGCCGCGCAGGCTCGTCCCGGCGACCAGAGTCCCGATTTCGATTTGGACGACGCGCCGGTCCAGCAGCGACGATGGGGCGGTGCGCTCGTAGATGGCATAGGCCAGCCCCTCCACAACCGCGGTCTTGCCCACCCCGGCATCGCCCAGCAGCAGCGGATTGTTCTTCTTGCTGCGTGCCAGCGTGCGCGCCACCGCGCGGATCTCGCGGTCACGGGCCAGCGCCGGGCCAATTTTGTCTTCGGCGGCTTGCGCGGTGAGGTCACGCCCGTATTTGTCCAGCAGTGGTGTAGGGGCATGGCCGTTCGGCTGCGATTCCAACTCATCAGAGTCTTTGAGCAGCATTCCACTCATCAACGCGCCGAACTCGCCGTCTGAGTCGTCGTCGTCGTCGTCGAACAGATGATCGTCTTCGATCACGACGGGCGGGCCATCGAGATCAGCCAAATCTTTTTGATAGGCTTCGGCCAGCAGCCGCTGCAACCACAGGTTGACATCGAACCCCAACTCGATCAGCTTGCGGATGGGGACGGCTTCGCCTTCTTGCAGCAGCGCCAGCAGCACATGCTCCTCTTCCACCTGCTCGGCTTCATCGCGATCTGAAAGAAAGATCGCCAGCGAGAGGATCATTTCCGCGCGGGGCGTCAGGGGCAGTTCTACGGCATAGGTGCCGTCACCGCTGCCGACTTCCCGGCGGATGACATTGCGGACATCGCGCGGGTCAAGTTTGGCCTGGCGCAGCAGTTTCGCTGTGGGGCCTTGGTCGACTTTGGTCGCTGAGATGAAGATGTGCTCCGCGCCGATGTAGTTGTGGCGCAGCCGGTGGGACTCCTCGGCTGCGGCTTTCAGAATTGTCGCACAACGTTTCCGAATCTCGTTTTCGGGAATTTCGGGATGGGGTGTCACA
>JAADYY010000446.1 GCA_010092805.1 Chloroflexota bacterium
GCCCACACTTCACCCCCGCTCAGCGCTCCGTCCGGTTCGACAGCGAAAACGCGGATGTGAAAGCGCTTCGTGTCATTGATGAACAGCCGCCGCTCATCCAGCGCAAAACATAAGCCGTTCGGCTTGGCGAAATCGTCAACCAGCAGCGTCAGTGCGCCGCTCAGCGGATCGATGCGATAGACTCCGGCGTAGGGCAGTTCCGGCGCACGCGGGATGCCGACGAACGGCTCGCGCCCGCTGGTTGGGTCGGTGAAGTAAATCGCGCCGTCGCTCTTGACGACGATGTCATTGGGGCTGTTGAGCTGCTTGCCGTCGTACTCAGCGGCGAGGATCGTCACGGAGCCGTCGGGTTCTGTGCGGGTCACGCGGCTGCTCGCGTGATGACACGTCAGCATGCGCCCCTGCCGATCATACGTGTTGCCGTTGGCGAGGTGGCTGTTCGGGCGGATGTCGCGCAAGCCGTCGGCGGCGCTCCACTGGTAGATGCTGTTGCCTATGATGTCGCTGAAGCGCAGATGCCCCTCCGTCGGGTGCCAGATCGGCCCCTCAGTGAACTTGAAGCCGGTCAGGTGCCGGGTGAAATCAGCGTCCGGCGCGATCACCTCGGTGAGGCGTGCGTCGCGGATGTCCAGATCGAGCGGCAGCGATTCGGTCATGTCAGCGGCCTCCCCCCATCCACCGGGATGATACACCCGGTCGAAAATGTCAACTGTGTGGCGACGGCGTAGACCGCTTCGGCCACATCCTCGGCTTCCGCGATGCGCCCCAGCGGCGTGAGATCGCGCTGCTGCTGGATCAGTTCGGGCGGCATCCGCTGCGCGTACTCCCCGTTGACCCACCCCGGCGACACACTCACCACGCGGATCTGCGGGGCCAGCGCCCGCGCCAAGCTCAGCGTGATATTATCGAGCGCGGCTTTGCTGGCGCAGTAGGCCACATTGCTGCCGACCGCCGTCCGCGCCGCAATCGAGCTGATGTTGATCACCAGGCCACCGTCGCCCGCCGCCAGCAGATCTTTGAGCGCCCGCACCGAGGCCAGCGCGCCGCGCACATTCACCCGAAAGATCGAGTCGATCAGGTCGTCGTCCAGCGCATCGAGATCCGGGTGCGGCACCGCCCGCGTGATCCCGGCGTTGTTCACCAGCACATCGAGCGTACCGTAGTGCTCGGCCACCTGTCGCGCCAGATCCGCCTGGGCCGCGCTGTCATCGACCGGGCAGCGCACCACCCGATGATCCGCTCCATGCAGCGACTCGGCGACCGCTGCGGCTTTGTCCGCGCTGCGGCTGTAGGTGATGACGATCCGCGCGCCCGCATCCGCCAGGCGACGGGCAATCGCGCTGCCGATGCCGCCGCCGCCCCCCGTCACCACGACGACTTTGCCGTCCATCGATCCATCTGATCCCATGATCGATCCCTCAAATCACGCGGCGCGGGGCTGCGGTGGACGGATCACCGGTGTTGGGTGTGCCCGTCGGCTCGATGAGCAGGATGTGGACTTCCTCATCGGCGACGGGTTTGTGCTCCAGGCCGCGCGGCACCACATAAATTTCGCCCGGCTCCAGGATCACTTCACGCTCGCCCGCGTCATCGCGCAGCAGAATCCGCAGCGTCCCGCTGATCACCATGAAGAAGTCGTCGGTGTCGTCGTGCTTGTGCCAGTGAAACTCGCCCTTGAGCTTCGCTACCATCAGGTCGTTGCCGTTGTACTGCCCGATGGTGTGCGGCGACCAATGCACCGCGAACTGCGCCAGCTTCTCGTTCAGGTTGACTTTGTTTTCCACCAAATCAGGCTCCACTTTCTTGCGTTCGATCCAGGCCGCGCACCGACCCGCGCACGATCAGCGATCCGGGGATGAGGCGCAGTACGGGCGGCGAATCCGGTTGGTCAAGTTTGGCGTGCAGCAGATCCAGCGTCGCGGCGATCATCGCGTCCACTTCCTGCCGGATCGTCGTCAGGTGATACGCACCCCAGCCCGCCATCGGAATATCATCGAAGCCGATGATGCTCACATCCTCCGGCACCCGCGCCCCGATCTGCCGCACTGCATCGAGCGCGCCCAGCGCCATGATGTCATTGGCGCAGAATAACGCATCGGGCGGATCGCTGCCAGCCAACAAATCGTGCGCGGCGGCGAACCCGGTCTCGTAGGTGTAGTCGGCCTGCGCCCGCCGCCACGATGTATCCCCCCGCTCCGCCAACCGATCTGCAAAGCCGCGCTCGCGGTCGGTGTTCGTCGAGGTATCCGGCGTGCCCGCGATGTACGCCAACCGCCGATGCCCCGTGTCGAGCAGCACATCGGCGGCCAGCCGACCCCCAGCGACGTTATCCGCGCACACGGCGCTCGCCGCCCCGCCGCGCACGTAGCGGTTGAACAGAATCACAGGCACGCCGCTGCGGGCGCATTCGTCCGCCGTCTCCGATGAGAGGGTCGCCGAGGTGACGATCAGTGCAGCGACTTGATGCTGCAACACCAGCGGCAGCAGCGCATCGACATCCTGATGCGCCGACGCCGTGAACACCAACGCCTGCCGATCCAGCGCTTGCAGCCGCTGCAAGAATTTCTCCAGCACATACGGATAGAACGGGCTGGTGATGTTCGCCATCAAAATCCCGACGATGTGCGTGCGCCGGGTGCTCATCATCCGCGCGATGGCGTTGGGGCGGTAGCCCAGGTCGGCGGCGGCGGTCAGCACCCGCTGCCGCGTCTCCGCAGAGACAGCGGGGTGCTTATCGCTGAACACCCGCGACACCGTCGATTGCGAGACGCCCGCCCGCCGCGCCACATCAATTGATGTGATGTGCTTCGTCATCGCTGACGCCCTCACCCTAAATCTCTCTCACTGGGGAGAGGGACTTTTCGAAAAGCATGATCCCCTTCGCACAGGTGAGAATGGGGCCGGGGGATGCGAGCCAGAGACGCGATCAGCCCTCGACCGCGCCCCGACCGTAGCGCTCCACCCGCAGATCGCACTGCGCCTTGTGCCCCATGAACCCTTCGATCTCGCACAACCGCGAGCCGTACTCGCCGATCAGGGCGCTGGCTTCCGGGGTGGTTACGCGCTGGTAAGTGACCGTCTTCAGGAACTTGCCGACCCACAGCCCGCCTGTATAGCGTGCGGCTTTCTTGGTGGGTAGCGTGTGATTCGTGCCGATGACCTTATCCCCATAGGCGACGTTGGTCTCCGGGCCGAGGAACAGCGCGCCGTAATTCGTCATGTGGTCGAGGAAATACTGCGGGTCGCGGGTGAGCACCTCAACATGTTCGCTGGCGAGATCATCGGCGACCTGCACCAGTTCAGCGACCGTATCGCACAGGATGATCTCACCGTAATCGCGCCAGGCCGCACCCGCCAGATCTGCGGTGGGCAGTACAGCCAACTGCTTGTCGATCTCGGCTGGCAGCCCTTCAGCCAGCGCGCGGCTGGTCGTCAGCAGCACAGCGGGCGAGGTGGGGCCATGCTCTGCCTGTCCCAGCAGATCGGTCGCGCACATCTCGACATCGGCGCTCTCATCGGCGATCACGAGGACTTCCGTCGGCCCGGCCAGCAGATCGATGCCCACCAGCCCGAACAACTGCCGCTTGGCTTCGGCGACGTAAGCGTTGCCCGGCCCGACGATCATCGCCACCGGGTCGATGCCGACCGCGCCGTAAGCCAGCGCGGCCAGGGCCTGCACGCCACCCAGAATGTAGATCGCGTCCGCGCCGCCGAAGTGCATCGCGGCGATGGTGGCGGCGGGCAGTTCGCCGTTGATCGGCGGGGTGCAGGCGACCACACGCCCCACTCCCGCGACTTTGGCCGTCAGCACGCTCATGTGCGCCGACGCGACCATCGGGTAGCGCCCGCCGGGCACATAGCAGCCGACGCTGTCGACGGGAATGTTCTTGTGGCCGAGATGCACGCCCGGCAGGGTCTCGACCTCGATGTCTTGCAGGGCGGCGCGCTGCGCTTCGGCGAAGCGGCGCACCTGTGTCTGCGCGAACTTCAGGTCATCGATCACCTGCTGCGGCAGGGTGGCGATGATGTCCTCGATGTGGCTGTTCGAGAGGCGGAAGTCGTCCGGGTTCCAGTTGTCGAACTTGACGGACAGCTCGCGGACGGCCTCGTCGCCGCGCGTTTGAATATCCGCCAGGATCGACTTGACGGTGTCCTGCACCTTGACATCGGCCTGGGCGCGTTCGTCCACCGACTTGCCTTTTTTCAGATACGTAATCGCCATGAGCGGTTTATCCTCAATCATTGACTTGCGAATTATTCGCCGCGTGTTTGCTTGATGACCTGCTGGGCGGACTCGCTCAGCAACATGCTATCGGTCTTGATGGTCACCAGGCGGAACCCGCGCGCGATCATCTGCCGCGCGTAGTCTGCCGATGCGGTGAACAACCCCGGCACGCGATCATGCCGCGCACAGGCCGCCAGGATCGTGTCGAGGGCGGCATCCACCTGGGTGTCAGCGCTGTCAAAGCCGATGCCCCCCGTCAGGCTCAAGCGCAAGTCGCCTGTGCCCACGAAGATCCCGTCCAGGCCGGGCACCGACGCAATCGCGTCGATGTTGGCGACCGCCTCGGCGGTTTCGACCATCGCCAACGTCAGCATCTCGTCGTTGGCGTGCTCCGCGTAATCCGCGCCGGCATAGACGCGCGCCCGCGTTGGCCCCAGGCTGCGATACCCCAGCGGCGGGTAGCGGCACGCGCCCACAAACGCCTCGCATTCTGCGCGCGTGTTGATCATCGGGCAGATGATGCCGTAGGCCCCGGCGTCCAGCATCCGCATGATCTGGCCGGGGTCGTTCCAGGTCACGCGCACCAACGGCACTGTATCGGTGGTGGAGATGGCTTGCAACATCTGGATCGCCATTTCCAGGCCGTGCATCCCGTGCTGCAAATCGACGGTCAGGCTGTCCCATCCGGCGTGGGCCATCAGCTCCGCCGACCAGGTGCTGGGGATGTGCAGCCAGCCGTTCATGGCGACGCCGCCCTCAGCGAGCAGCGCCCGGAGTTCATTTTTTCGCATCTGTTTACGCTTTCGTGTCTGTATGCCAGAGTCCCGTGTTCAGCAGCCAATCGCGGAGCGCGGCGGTCGTCTCGGCGGGCTGTTCGATGGTCGTGAGGTGGCCGCAGTGCTCGATCACGACCAGATGGCCGTTGGGCAGCGCCGTCACCATCGCGGCATGTGTTTCCAGCGGCACCACATAATCTTCGCGCCCGGTGAGCACCAACGTCGGGCAGGTGATGTTCGGCAGATCCGGCATGGAGTCGGGGCGGGCCAACTGCGCCTTCACCTGGTTGACGAACCCTTGCACACCAATCGATTCGGCCATCGTGAGCACCTGCGCCCGCAGCGCCTGATCGCGCCGATGATCCGGGTGGAGCATCACATCTTTCAGAAAATCCGTCGTGATCTCACGAAATTCGCCGAGATGCGCCATGCCCACAAAGCGCTGCTGTTTGGCGCGGGTGGCGTCGCTGGCCGGGCGCGGGTTCGTGTTGAGCAGCGCCAGTTTCAGCACGCGCTGCGGTGCCTGCCGCCACACTTCCAGCGCGACGATGCCGCCGTAGGACAGCCCCGCCAGCGCAAACGCCCCATCCGTGAGCGCATCCGCCTGACTCAGCACGCTGTCTCTTATACACATCA
>JAADYY010000447.1 GCA_010092805.1 Chloroflexota bacterium
GGGTTTTGCAGCGGATTGCTGTCCTCACCCAGGGCAATCGCATCAAATTTGTTCTACAGCATATGGTCTTTTGTGACCCTGGTATCGCCCTCACCCCGGCGCGGCGCGCCACCCCGCTCCCACAGCTTCGCGGGGAGAGGGGGTAACACGCTTTGTACATATGTATTTATCGAGCAGCTCTACCAGATGCCGTGCCTCCCCCTCGCCCAGCGCCGCAGGCGCGGTCGCCGGTCGCTTCGGGAGCGTGAGAACGCGGGAGTGATTTTGCTGCGATGCCCCTGTGTCCTCACCGCTCCAGCGCCGCCCGATCCCAGCCGCCGAGGGTGGCCCCGGCGTCATAGACCGTTTGCAGAAAGTCCAGCAGTGCCTGTTCTGGATCGTCGGCCTGGCGCAGGTCGTCATGTTTCAAGAGAAACAGGCCCATGTTGGTGTCGTAGTGGGCCGCCCCCGGCTTGACCGCCGCGTCCCGAAAGCCGTCCGGTTCTGGGGCGGCGTAGGCAAAGTAGGCGGCCCCGCCAATGGCCGGGGTGCCCGGCCAGAACCCCCCGCTGATGACCTCGTGCGAGTAAGCTTCGCGCTGCATGGCGGCCAGAAACGGCCATTCGCGTTCCGGCGCGCGCCGGCCAGAATAGCGCGTGATCGCCAGGTCGAACCCGCCCCAGAAGAAATGCGACGGGCTGCTTTTACCCAGGAAGCCGCCGCGAAATTTCGTGAACACAGCATTGACCCAGCGGAGCACCGCAAACCAGCGCTCTACCGCCGCCGAATCGTAAGCGGCATGGGTGGTGTCTTCGGCAAACGGAATCGGGTCGGGCACCTCAACGGGCACGGGCCAAATCGACACCTCAAGCTCCATTGCTGCGAGCGCCTGCACAAAGGCCGCGTAAAAATCGGCGACCGACCGGGGCCGCAGTTCGATAGTCTCGGATCTGCCGTCGCTACAGGTGATCGCGAATGTGTGGTACAGGAAATCAAACGACATATCGACCTGATGGGGGCCATGCGGCATGGGCGCGGTGTGCAGCCCGCGCGGCGTCACATACAGCGTCACGTGCCACCAGTGGTTTAATGCTGGCACGAGCGCCATCCGGACTTTGCCGACCATCTGCGTCCACATGTGCAGGGTGGCTGCGGTGTCTTGCCAGTCTGCCAGGGGTAACGGGGGAAGTGCTTGCTTCACAGCGCTGTCTCTCCACAATGTATTTTCAAGCCAACCATCCCCCAATATATAACGCATTATCCCGCGATTTGGGCAGCAGATCGTCTTGTGGGGGGTGCCCGCGCGATCCTGCTCCCAGCCACGCGGGTTTGCGGGGGTAGCTGGGAGCGGCTGCCGCGTGATCGCGCGCAGTGGGGATCAGTCGTATTTTTCGACGAGCTTGAGGCGGTAGGGGCCAGGATTCGGCAGCGGGATGTTCTGGATCTTCATCTTGTAGTCTGCTGGGTCGAGTTCAAAGCGCCCGCGCCGCAGCAGCGCCGCCATCGTCACCAGCAGCTGAATATCGGCGATGCCCGCGCCCAGGCAAGCATAATTACCGACGCCGTAGGGCACAAACGCCCCGCTGGGGCCAGCCGGGCGGTCGATGTTGAAGTCCCAGGGCGCTGCGTAGTTTTCCGGCAGGAAGTGGACGACGGCGGTCGCGCTGTAAACTTCCGCCCCGGCATCGACGCGGTGCCCGGCGAACTCGAAGGTTTTGCGGGCGTGGCGGGGCATGAGCGCGCCGACAGTGTAGCGGCGCATCGTCTCGATAATCGTTTTGTGGATGTCGTCCAGCTCACGGAGCTGATTCATGCTCATCTCTGGCGAGAACTTCGCCCGCGCTTCCGCCGCCACACGCGCATGGACATCGGCGTGCTTGTGCATGGTGTAGCACAGGAAGCTGAGCGTCCCCGCGACGGTATCCTGCCCAGCCAGGAACGGCCCCATCGCTTCGGCCAGCAGCGAACTATCGTCATAGGGGTTGCCGTAGACATCCAGATTGTTGAGCAGAATATCGATGGCGTTTTCCGGGCGGTCAACGCCGGGCGTCGTCTGCTTGTGCTCATCCAGGATGCGCTGCGCCATCTCAAACGAGCGTGCTTTGGCGCGCTGGAAGGCCGGCAGCCGCAGCACCCAAGCGGGCCGCGTGCTCAACTGATGAACCTGCAGCAGCATCTTCATAAAGCGGCGGAAATCTGGCAGATAATCTTCCGGCGACGACCCCACCATCAGATAGCCCAGTTGGTCGAGCACCAGTGTCTGCATGGTGGGGAAGACCTCGAAGCTGTCGCCGACCTGCAGCCCATCGATGAAATCGTCGATCACCTTCACCAGCAGCGGCAGTTGTCGCCCGGCGTTGACGCGCGAATAGCCAGGCTTGAGCTGCCGCCGCATATGGGCGTGCTCCTCCGGCGTCGTCCCGGTCAGCACCTTGCCAATGTGCTCACGGATCCAGGCGAACTGGTGCTCGTTGGTGAAGATATTTTCGTCTTCTTCTTTGACCAGCGTGTTAGCGTCCATCCCCGCCAGCACGGTGATGTCCCGGTTGAAGATTTGCATCCGGTAGATTGGCCCAAAACGGTGGTAGCTTTCGACCAGAAACTGGTTCATATCGCGGCCCAACGCCAACGCATTGCCGAACACCGGCAGACCCGGCAC
>JAADYY010000069.1 GCA_010092805.1 Chloroflexota bacterium
CTTCACCTTTACACCCGCGCCGACCTTCACGCCGCGCCCAATCCCGACCCCGACACCCCCCCCCAATGAAGCGGCGGTCTGCGCTGGCTTCAGCTTGATCGGGGGCAACCTGTACGACGGGGCGGTGCTCACGCAGGGGCAGGTGTTGTCCTTGCTGGTTGATGTGGCGGTGCGCGTGATTGGGGTGCCAGACGACGCGCTGGCGGGGGCGCAGCCGTTAGCCCTGCGCATGACGTTTGTACATCGCAGCAGCGGCGCAAGCTTTGGGTTCCAACTCCCGCCCACACCCCGCTATACCGCGTTTGAATTTCCGCTCAGCGAATTTCCGGTGCTGGGCCTCTACGATTGGACACTGAGTCTGTACGCCGAACCAGCCGGCGTGCTGTGCCCACAGACGGGCGCGCTGTTCATCCGCCCCTATCCACGCGAAGATTAAGACGGCGCAAGCCGACCCGTTCGGGGGGGTGCGCAAATCACCCACTTGCATCCGCGCGACTTATGCTAAAGTCAAAATGTATCATGTTGTGCGGGATCACACGTGTGTAAAGGTGAGCGGCTAGCATCGTGGTTAAGATCTACGGCATCGATTTCACCAGCGCGCCGCGACGCGGCAAGTCGATCACCTGCGCCGACTGCACATACACCGACGGGCTGCTGATCATCCACGACTGCCTCACGCTCACCGATTTCACGCAGTTCGAGCGGCTGCTGGCCCTCGATGGCCCCTGGATCGCCGGGCTGGATTTTCCGTTCGGCCAACCGGCGCGGTTGATCGACAGCCTGGGGTGGGGGCAAACGTGGGCGGAATACGTCGCGCATATTGAGTCACTGACACTCACCGGGTTCGACGCAGCGCTGGCCGCTTACCGGCAGCGCCGCCCACCCGGTGATAAGCAGCATCTGCGCCCGGTCGATGTGCTGGCCGATGCGCGCAGCCCGATGATGCTCTACGGCGTGCCTGTGGGGCGGATGTTTTTTCAGGGGGCACCGCGGCTGCTCAAGGCGGGGGTGTCGGTGCTGCCGTGCCACCCACAGCACGCCGATGATCGCGTCGTGCTGGAGACGTACCCGGCGTTGGTGGCGCGCAAATGGATTGGGCGAGAGAGCTACAAAAGCGATAATAAAAAGAAACGCACTGAAGTACAGGTCGTGCGTCGGCAGCAGTTGGTCGAGGCGCTGCAAGCGCGCAGCCCGCAGGATTACGGGATCGAGGTTGTGATCGACCCGCTGCTGGTACAGGCGTTGGTCGATGATCCCACCGGCGATCAGTTGGACGCGGTGCTGTGTGCGCTGCAAGCGGCCTGGGCCTATACCCACGCCGACCGGGATTACGGCATCTCGCCGACCTGCGACCCACGCGAGGGCTGGATTGTCGATCCGGCGCTGTTGATGCCGAGTGCTGCTGTCAAGTGACAAAAATCACAAAGAATGCCTGCATCATGTCCACATCAAACCGGGGATGACCTCCTATAATCAACCTAAATAAGTGTCTTACAAACGATGGGCGGCCTACACCAGGGCACAGCCACGCTTGTCTATCGCCAAAAATATGCGAGTTAGGATTTAGATATTATGACAGACCATCTCCTGCATCTACGGCGTCAGTTCCCAATTGTCGAAGAGACCACCTATCTGGTGAGTCATTCGCTGGGCGCGATGCCGCGCGAGGTCTACACCCGGTTGCATGATTACGCGGAAGATTGGGCGTTGCGCGGCGTGCGCAACTGGAAAGAGCAATGGTGGGATCTCAACGGGCAGGTTGGCGACAAAGTCGGGGGGATCATCAACGCGCAGCCGTCCAGCGTCTCGATTCATGAGAACCTGAGCACGGCGGCCAGCATCTTCCTGAGCGGCGTGACCTTCCCCACCGGGCGCGACAAGGTCGTCATCGACGATATGATCTTCCCGACAATGTATTACGTGCTGCGCGGGATGCTGACGCCCGATCTCCAACTGCACCAGGTCCCCAGCCAGGACGGCATCAGTGTGCCGTTGGACGCGCTGCTGGACGCCATTGACGAGCGGACGGCGCTGGTTTCGGTGAGCCATGTGTTGTTCCGCAGCGCTTACATCATGGATGTGCAGGCCATCATCGAAAAGGCGCACCGTGTGGGCGCGCTGGTGCTGCTGGACGCTTACCACAGCGTGGGCGTGATCCCGGTAGATGTGCAGGCGCTCAACGTCGATGTGCTCATCGGTGGGGTGCTCAAGTGGCTGTGCGGCGGGCCGGGCGGCGTCTTCATGTATGTGCGCCCCGACCTGCGCCCGCAGATCACCCCGCGCATCACGGGGTGGTTTGCGCATAAGCGCCCGTTCGATTTCGAGGTCGGTGAGATCGAGTTGCGCGACGACGCCTACCGCTTCCTCAACGGCACGTTCAATGTCTCGACGCTGTATGCCATGCAGCCGGGCCTTGAGGTGATCGCGCAGGCCGGGGTCGACCGCATCCGCGCCAAGAGCCGCCACCAAACCGCGCTGTTGATCGAATTGGCGCAGAACGCTGGCTATCCACTTGCCACCCCGCTCAACGCGGACGAGCGCGCCGGGACGGTGACCATCGCGCCGCCGAACGCTTACGCGATCAGCCGTGCGCTGTTGGACCAGGAGATTCTGGTTGACTACCGCGAAAACGCCGGGATTCGCATCTCGCCGCATTTCTATACCAGCGACGCTGAACTGCATCATGTCATCGAAGCTATCGCCGATATTCTGGCGAGCGGCGCATGGGAACGTTACAGCGCCAGCCGTGACTTTGTGACCTGACTCACGGGCGGAAGGGGGTGCCGCTGGGCAGTGTGATGGCGAAGGTGGTGCCGGCCCCGGTGCTGCTCACCAGCGTGATGGTGCCGCCCAGCGACTCAACCGACTGCTTGACGACGCTCAACCCCAGCCCGGTGCCGGGGAGGTTGCCGACATTTTCTGCCCGGAAAAATGTGTTGAAGATATGCGGCTGCGCTTCCGGCGGGATGCCGATGCCGCAGTCGCTGATTTTCAGTGTGGTAACGCCGTCTTGCTGCGCGATGTACAGATCGACGCGCCCACCCGCTGGCGAATACTTGATGGCGTTGGAAAGCAGGTTGAACAAAATCTGTCGCAGCAGCTTGGTATCGCTCACCAGCGGGATCGCTGGGGTAGCGTGGTGCAGCGTCAGTTGGTGATTGGGGTGGGTGTGCGCCATTTCCCCGATGAACTGCCCGCAGAAAACCACCAGATCCAGCGGTGCCAACTGTAAGCGGCTGGGTGCTGCGCCGTAGCTGAGCGAGGTGGCATCTTCGCTCATGGCGCTCAGATGCTGCACATGATCGGCGATGCGTGCCAGATACTCGCGGCGTTGGTCGTCGCTGAGGCGGTCGTGATAGCGCTGCATCATCTCGACCGCGCTCAGGATCATCGCCAGCGGGTTGCGGAATTCGTGCGCCAGAATCGACAGGAAGCGGTCGCGCATCTGGTTGAGTTCACGTTCGCGGTCGACGGTTGCGCGTAATTCAGATTCGAGCTGCTTATACGGGGTGATGTCGCGGCTGGTCATCACCACCGCCGCAACCCGCCCCGGCTCGTTGAGCAGCGGCGCGAGGTGACAGTCGAACCGGCGCACCCCGTCAACGGTTTCGAGCGGGGCTTCGAACGCCGCCGCTTCGCTGTTGGCAATCACTTTGTCGAGCAGCGGCTGGAGCAGTTGCCCGAACATTGCCGACAGCGGGATCTCGTGCCAGGTGCGGCCCAGCATATCGGCCAGGGTGAGATTCAGCGCGGCCAGTTTTGCCGGGTTCACATAGATGAACCGCTGGTCGTTGTCCAGCATCGCAATGTAATCTGGTGTGCTGGAAAGCACCTGCGTCAGCATCTGCATCTGGCGCTGCAACCGCTCGGCCATCGCCTGTTGCTGCGCCTGTGCCTGGAACCGCTCGGTGATGTCGGTGAAGGTCGCCACCACCCCCGTGACGGTCGTGCCGTCGTCGGCAAAGATGGGCTGCGTATTGACCGACAACCAAACGCGCTCATGCTGCCCCCGCAGCACCCCCATAACGACGTTGGTTTGCGGCTCGCCCGTGTGCAGCGTGATCAAGGCCGAGTATTCATCGGTGTGGAAGTGCGTGCCGTCCGGGTGGATTGCCCGCCAGTCGATGTGTAAGGTGTTGGCTTCCATTGTACCGATGGGCATACCTACAATGCGCTCAGCACTGGCGTTGACCAGGCTGTACCTGCCGTCCGCCTCGATGATGATCACCCCTTCCGCCAGCGATTCGATGATCGAGCGGGTGCGGGCTTCGCTGCGCCGCAGCGCGTCTTCGGCGGTTTTGCGCGCGGTGATGTCGCGGGCCGTCGTCACCAGATACTGCACCTCACCTTCAGCGCTCAGTACCGGGCGGATGAACCCTTCCATCCAGATGTAGCCGCCCTGTTTGTGCTGCAACCGGAACGTGAGCGCTTCCGAGATCTGACCTTTGAGCGCTTCATCACGCAGGGCGGCGATGATGAGCGCCCCGTCGTCTGGGTGGACGAACTCAAAGCCGTCCAGCGCCATCCATTCCTGCGGCTGCCAACCCGTCAGCCGCTCAATCGACGGGCTGACGTACAGATAGCGCCCCTCTGGGGTTTGCAGCGCCAATATATCGCTGCTGTGTTCGGCCAGCAGTTGATAAACCGACTCCGGGCCATCGAGCGTCCGCGCCGCCCAGAGGGGCTGTCCTGGTGTGGCAGCCAGTGTTTCAAAGCCCTCCTCCGCAAGCGCCGCGTGATCGGGGTAGCTACCATTGCTGCTGAGCTGGCGAAGGCTGGCACGTTTGAGCGGCAGCGTGATTTGGAAGGTGGTACCGACGCCGGCCTCACTGTCGACGGTGATCTGGCCGTCGTGCGCACGGATGAGCCACTGCGCAATCGTCAACCCCAGCCCAATGCCGCCTTTATCGACTTCACGGGCGGCGGAGCGATAGAACGGCTCAAAGATCTGCGCTTGGTCGGCTTCAGCGATGCCCTCGCCCTCGTCCTGCACCATGATCACAATCCACTCGGCGGCTTGCTGCGTTGTCACGGTGATGCGGTCGTGCGGCGCGGAGTGGGCGCTGGCGTTCATCAGCAGTTGACGCAGCACAAAGCGTATCTCGACCGGGTCAACCAGAGTCATGGGCAGCGCGGCGTCGGGCACAAAAACGATCTGCTGATCGGTGGCGGTGCTTGGCTCCAACCCTTGATCGATGAGCGCCTGAATCAACGCGTTGAGATCAACTTGCTCCAGCTTGAGTGTCAGGCGCTCCAACTGCGACATCTTGAGGAGATTGTCGAGCGAGTTGTTGATGTGGGCGACCTGTGTATCCAGCGTGGTCATACGCTCGAGCAAGCCCGGATCATCGCCCAGGCTGCGGCGCAGCAGGTACAGGCTGGTCCCCATCGTTGCCAGCGGCGTCCGCAAATCGTGGGCCGCCTGGCTCAGGAAGCGTTCCAGCACCAGAACGCGCTCGCGTTCGCGGGCCAATTCCAGCCGCTGCGCTTCGGCCTGTTTGCGCTGCGTGATGTCCTGCATCATGCCTTCCAGCGCGATGATCTGGCCGCTCTCGTCGCGCACTGTCCGCGAATCGAGCGTCACCCACACGGGTTGTCCATCGCGGCGCTTGAGCTGCACTTCATTGATCTGCCGTGCGGTGCTGTCCAGCGCCAAGGTCAGATGATCGCGGCGCTGCTGCGGATCGCGATAGAGGTCGTTGGCGTTCTTGACTTCCGCTTTGAACTGCTCCGGCGACTCATAGCCGAGGATTTGGGCCAGCGCCGGGTTCACATCGATGATCGCACCCGCGAAGGTCGTGCGGTAGATGCCGAAGACCGCCTCATCAAAGAGCTGTTTGTAACGTATTTCAGCCTCGATGCGCGCCTGTTCGGCTTCTCGTTTAGCCGTGATGTCGCGCAGCGCGCCGTAGATGTGCGTCACCTGCCCGGTCTGCGGATCGTGTTCTGGGCGGGCGGTGAATTGAACCCATAGGGTGCCGGGCGGCAGTTGCAACGGCAGTTCACCGTCCACCCGTTCGCCATTCAGCAGTTGGGCGAGTATCGTATCGACTTTGGCGCGATGTTCGGGGGGGATGATGGCGTCTGGATCCAAAGGCAGCCCGATGGGTACCCAATCGAGCAGAGTCTCAAGGCCAAGCGCCCACTCGATGATCAGACGGCCAGGGGCTTCCGCGCGCAACCCGATGGCGTAGTCCGAGAACAACGCGGAGATGATTTTGTAGTGTTCGCGGCTGGTTTCCAGGTCCCGCGTCGCCTGATCAAGCTGCCGTTGATAGCGGTCGCGGATGGCCGCCGCCACAACAACCAGAGCACCGAAGGTCAGCAGCCCATTCCATAGAATAATGAGGCCGACATCCTGATGGTAGATGGCGGCGAACCCCGTACCTGCCAGAATCACGGCGACAATGAGTGTGAGTGTGCGCGTTGAAAACAGCAGGAACGCGAAGACGATGGCACCGAGAAACCAGATAGTGAGGGTGATAGCACCTGGCGGTCTATGCGGGAAGAACGCCCAGTTCGCATACAGCAAAATGATGGTCATTGACCACACCAGGACGGGCGGCACCAACCAATGGAAGCGTGTCCGCGCGATGATGTAGAAGAGGATGCCCAAACCGA
>JAADYY010000448.1 GCA_010092805.1 Chloroflexota bacterium
AGATGTGTATAAGAGACAGCCCGTGGGCACCCGCGCGGGAGTCTACCCGGCGGCGCTGACGCTCACCGACGCCGCCGGGCAACCGACGCCGCTCATGGTGAATATCCGTGTCGTTTCGGGCAACTACCGCCCGGAGACGATCACGCTGCTGGAAGGTCGCGGGGCGCTGCTGAACGTGGCGGTTGAGGATGCCGAACTGACCATCCTCAACCGGGTGATGGCGCGCTTCAATCCGAGCCGCTACTTCGATGGCCCGCTGGGGTTGCCCGCCGCCGCCGCCATGACCTCACCGTTCGGTGTGGTGCGGCAGTACAACGATGGCACGGTGGAGCGGGTGCATTTCGGCACCGATTTCGCGGGAGTTGTCGGCAGCCCAATTTTTGCACCAGCAGCCGGGCGCGTCGTTCTGGCCGATACCCTGAATGTTCGCGGCATCGCCACCGTCATCGATCACGGCTGGGGTGTGTTCACCGGCTACTGGCACCAATCCGAGCGTTATGTTCAAGTGGGCGATGAAGTCAGCCCCGGTCAGGTGATCGGCACCATTGGTGACACCGGGCGTGTGAGCGGCCCTCACTTGCACTGGGAATTATGGGTGAACGGCGTCCCGGTCGATCCCATGCAGTGGGCACGGCAATCCTTCCGATAAGGACATATCGAGTTCAGTCCCAAAAACCAACATTATGAAAAAAGCACCGATCCTGCGCAAACCTGATCCGCTCGCTGTCTATACCGACATTGGCGGCAACCGCCTCGTGGCAGCGGTCAAAGCGGCTGAAAAAGTGGCCGAGGTCTATGCCCGGCGCTACGAGGCAACAGCCGCAGCCACGCCCACCACGCAGCCCTGGCACACAGTGGGCGCGGTGCAGTCGGTGATGGTCGATGAGCAAGGGGTACGCTGTGCCTGCGAGGCCGGCTGGGTCGAGCTTCACTGGCAGGCGGCAGATTGCCTGCGGGTGCGCTGGCAGCCGAACGGCCCCGACTTCATCCCCTTCGAATCGCCGGCAGTCGTCGCGCAGAACTGGCCGGAGGTGCCGTTTGAGGTCTTCGACGGCGATTCCTCGTTCGAGCTGCGCACGCACATGCTCAAATGTTTGATCAACAAGGATCCGCTGCGTCTGCGGCTCGAATTTCACGATGGGCGCACAGTCTGTTCGGACGCGCGCGGCATCCAACTCAACAGCGACGGCGGGGCGCGGTTGTCGCTGGCAATGCGGCGTAATGAAGGCGGCTTTGGGCTGGGGATGCGCGCGTTCCCGCTCAACCTGCGCGGGCACCGCTTGCAGCTCTGGAACACCGACCCTGGGGCGTATCAACCAGGGACTGATCCGCTGCATTACAGCATCCCGTTCTACCTGGGTGTGAACGATGGGTTGGTCTACGGCGTCTTTTGGGCCAACTACGCGCGCGGCAGCGTCGATGTGGGCGCGGGTACCGCCAACGAACTGGTGTTTGAGTCGGATACTGGCGAGTTGTGCTACTATCTGTTTGCAGGCGTTGATGTCACCCAGGTGATCGGACGCTACACCGAGTTGACAGGCCGCGCCGAACTCCCGCCCCTGTGGGCGCTGGGTTATCAGCACCAGCGGCTAGTGTATGAGTCGCCACAAGCCATCCTTGAATTGGCTGCGGAATTTCGTCAGCGTGCCATCGCCTGTGATGTGCTCTACCTCGATGTGTGCCGCGTCTGCGATTTGAGCGGGTTGAGCGCGGAATCTCAAGACGCATTGCGCGCGCTGGTCGCGGAGCTGCATAGTATGGGCTACCGCGTGATCGCAACGGTCACCCCTGGCGTCACCGTCGATGAGACGAGTGGCATCCCCGCCGAGTGGTTTCTGAGCTACCCGGATGGGCAGCCCGTCGTCGGTGCCACCTGGACAGGCTTGTGTCGGTTCCCAGACTTTGCGAACCCGGAAGCACGCACCTGGTGGAGCGAACGTCTGCTGCGTTTGCTGGATACGGGCATCGACGGCATTCACCTCGACCTGGCGGAGCCGACACTGCTCACAGCGAGCGGCCAGCCCGCCAGCTTGCCCCCTTACGTGCAGCACCAACACAACGGGGAGGTCTACAGCGATCACGCACAGCTTCACAATCTGTACGGCATGTTAGCGGCAGCGGCGGTCGATCACGCGCTGCACCATCAGCGCGCCGGGCAGCGTCAATTCGTGATGGGGCGGTCGGGGTTCGCGGGCGCGCAGCGCTTCATGGCGACCGACACAGGCGCGAACACCTCAAGCTGGGCGCACCTGCGCCTGAGCATCAGCATGGCGCTCAATCTGGCGCTTTCGGGCGAGATTCTGGTCGGCGCAGAGGTCGGCGGTTTTCACGGCGATGCGGACGGCGAACTGCTCACACGCTGGCTGCAAGCTGCCGCGCTGATGCCGCTGATGCGCAACGCGACTTTCGCTGGCACACAGCCGCAGGAACCCTGGGCCTTCGGCCAACCCCACGAATTGATTGGGCGGCTGGCTATCGCGCTGCGCTATCGCTTGATGCCGTATCTCTACTCGGCCATCGCGTTCAGCCGCGAATATGGCTACCCAGTCATCCGCCCGTTGTTCATGATGGAGCCAGACAACCCGCACTTGCGCACCATCGACGATGAGTACATGCTCGGCAACGCCCTGCTCGTCGCCCCCGTGCTGGAACCTGGCGCGATTCATCGGTCGGTCTATCTGCCGAAGGGCCTGTGGTACGATTTTTGGACGAATGAACCCGTCTGGGGCGGCCAGGCGCTGATGGTCACCGCACCGCTGGAACGGCTGCCGCTGTTTGTGCGTGCGGGCGCAGCGGTGCCCATGTGGCCTGATGATCACACCACCAGCCAATCGCCCAGCGACAAGCTCATCCTGCGTGTTTATCCCGGCGCAGGCGAATCGGTGATTTATGAGGACGACGGCGACGGCCCAACGCTGGAGCAGGGCGACTATCGTTGGGTGTACATCACCTGCGGCTGGAATGAGGAACGGCATTTTGTCGTGAAGCGGCGGACTGCCGGGCGCTATGCACCGCCCTATGCGCGTATCAACGTTGAGATCGTCGGGATCAACCGTGAACCGCTTGAAGTGCGGCTGGATTTGCATGGCGCGCCGCTGTGGTATTACGATCACGATGTGATCGAACTGACGGCGGGCGATAACTTCCAGCGCATCGAAGTCAAGCCGAAGCCGTCACCGATGGACACGACCCTCATGCACCGCCGCCGCTAATCGCCCCGCCAGACACTCGGCACGGCAATCCATCCAGATCAAAACAGGGGCACTCGATTCACGAGTGCCCCTGCCGCATCGATCATTGATGCGCGCACTGAACCATCAGGTCTTGTTCGGTATCGACACGGCGTCGCTGTGCTCGTGCGCGTCGTCGAGCACCTCGAAATCTGTGAACAAGAAGTGATCGTGATAGTAGTGGATCCACAGGAAGGAAAGAATCGCGGTGTAGTAGGCAATGTCGAAGTGCATGTTGGCATCAATGCCGGGGCGAATCACGCCAGCCAGCGCGTACACGCCCACAAACACCGCGCCCGAACCGACCAGCATCAAGGTGCTGAGCACAAACAGCCCGCGCGAATCCTTGCCCTTACTGAAGCGCGAGACCAGCGGCGCGGTCTCTTGCAGATTCTGATACTGCTGGCGAATCTTGATGATGTAGAACGTGATCGCCAGGTACTGGAACGAATGCCAGGTGTTCAGGCCCTGGAATGCGGTGTCGAGGTTGGGCAGCGCCGGGATGGTGAAAGCGACCGCGACCGTGAACACGATGAAAATCGTCTTCGGCCAGTTGAGGTAGCCGCCGCGATACTCCTGCACCGTCTTGACGATGAACGCCAGCAGCGCCGCGCCGAACAACGCGCTCATCATGGCGAAGAACCAGGTCTGCTCAAAGAAATCGGGGATGACCGATGTCAGGTCGTTGGTGCCCACATCAAACGACCCCTGGCTAATCTTGAGCGCCGCAAACGGGAACAAGCACGTCATGATCACGGCGTAATCGATCATGCGTGAACGCAGCGAGACCGCACTTGGGCCGCGCCGCACAAATTTATGCTCTTTGTGATTGTACAGTTCGACGATGTACGTCACCTGATGCAACACATGCGTTGCGGCCCAAAAGAAAAAGACCGTCAGCAGCAGTTCCAGGTTGAGGAAGGCCAGCGACACCACGATGATCGGGATGATGATCGACGAGCGGATCAGCATCGGGTAGCGGCGCGAGAAGTCCTTATCCAGGCCGGTACGCAGGAAGGTCGACATCATGTGCGGCCCGCCGACAGCGATAGCGACAAACCCGTTGACCGCGTTACGGCTCACATCCGGGTCCACGCCAAACTGATTGATGATCAAATAGACGATGTACGGCAACGGAACCAGCACGACACTCAGCGTGATGAACATCAAATCCCAGTTGCGGTTGCGCAGCCACAGCGTAGGCTTGGCGGTGCTTTCCGCAGTGGTTGAACTTGGTGTGAAATTGGCGCTTGCAACACCCATTGCGCGATCTCTCCTCCGAAGTTCTCAAAATTATTTAGCGACGCAAAGTAATTTTAGCCATTCATACGCCTGTGAGTCAAGACCTCAGTAGATTCTAATCTTGGCGCACGGCATGATGGTGGCGGCAGCGCGCCTCATAAACTTCCCGCGCACCCACCAGAATGGTCGGATCGTTGTAGTGGGCCGGTTCGCCGTTAATGAGTCGTTGCGTGCGGCTGGCCTGCTCCCCGCAAATGACGCAGATCGCGTGTAATTTGGTCACTTCTTCGGCAATGCACAGCAATTCAGGCATCGGGCCGAACGGTTCGCCGCGAAAATCCAGATCCAGCCCGGCAAGGATCACGCGCAGGCCGCGATCCGCGAGGGTGTTCGCTAACGCCACGATGCCGCGCTCCAGGAACTGCACTTCATCAACCGCAACGACGGTCGTTGCCGAATCCAGTTGGCCGCAAATTTCGTCGGGCGTATTGATCGGGCGTGCTTCAATGCGCCGCCCATCGTGGCTGGTGATCGCTTCGATGCCGTAGCGAATATCGAGGTTGGGCTTGAAGACCTGCACCGTCTGCTTGGCGATGATTGCACGGCGCACCCGGCGGATGAGTTCTTCGGTTTTGCCGCAGAACATGCTCCCGCAAATCACTTCAACGCGGCCCATATGATGGCGCATGGTTCCCTCTGTCATGGTTTGGGCGATGACACGGCGGATGGCACCATCGCGCAGGCGCACTGAACCCACCCAGCACGGCCAAAACCGCGTCTGGGCGCAAAAAAAGCAGGCACTCGGTGGATCAGTGCCTGCCTATCGGTTGCGAATACAACGGATTACTCGGCGGCTTCGGCCTTGGGCAGTTCGTAGCCGCGCGCACGCAGCAGCTTCTTAAGATCGGCGATCACTTTGCGCCCAATGCCGGGGATTTCCAGAAGCGCTTCTTCTTCGTTCGCCTCCAGCTTGGCAATGAAATCACCCGCCGTCGCCAGGCCGTTTTCGGCCAACATATTGGCGTAACGTTTGTTCAGCCCCAGGCTGGCGATGGGCAAATCCAGCGGTGTTTTGGCAGCCTGAGCCGCTTCGGCTTCGGCCAGCTTCTGATCGCGCACCTGCAACCGCTTCATGAAGCGGTCAACCTGCCCTTCAGTGTCGACGATACGCTGTTCGCCCGTGTAAAACGGGTGGCAGGCCGAGCAAATGTCCGTGCGGATTTCCGGGACGGTGGCCCCGATGTTCCAGGTATTGCCACAAGCACATACGACCGTCGCCTGTGGGTGCCATTCCGGGTGAATCGATTCTTTCATGGGGTTCCTCGCGGTTCGCTCAGTGGATTAGCTCGCCACTGGCTCGTTGGTGTACGGCTTCTCGCTGACGACGCTGATCTGCTTGCGACCGGGTTTGCCGCGCACTTTCTCGAACACCACATACCCCTCAGCCACCGCGAAAATCGTGTAATCCTTGCCCAGGCCGACATTCGTGCCGGGGTGGAACTTCGTGCCACGCTGGCGCACGATGATGTTACCTGGGATCACATATTCGCCGCCGAAGCGCTTCACGCCCAGGCGTTTGGAGTTACTATCGCGACCGTTGCGGCTGGAGCCGCCACCTTTCTTATGAGCCATCTCATCACTCTCCTGTTGTCTCTGCGTTAGACGCTGATGTCATCAATGCGCAGCCGGGTGTAATATTGGCGGTGGCCGCGTCTGCGTCGATAATTGGTGCGCTGACGGTATTTGAAAACAAAGATCTTCTTGGCGCGGTACTGCGCGATCACCGTCGCAGTGACCGACGCCCCCTCGACTTGCGGCTGCCCGACAACGGTCGAGTCGCCGTTGGCCACGAGCAGCACATCGTCAAATTGAATCGTGTCATCAACTTCGTGCGGCAGACGTTCGACATCAACCTCATCGCCCACGCCGACGCGGTACTGACGTCCGCCCGTCCGAAAGACTGCATACATTGGGATGAACTCCAATCTTCACTTGCCACCGCCGCCGATGTCGTTGTGACACGTTGGGCACCGACTGCGGGGAAAATTGGCAGCAAGTTGTAAAATACAAGATGGCTATTCTAGTCGCCGGGGCGCGCCGCGTCAATGTCTAAATCATCAGTGTGGCGTCACCAAACGAATAAAAACGATAGCCCATTTGTTTGGCGGTTTCATAAGCGTTCATAACCACATCTCGCCCGGCAAATGCGCTGATCATCATCAGCAGCGTCGATTTGGGCAGGTGGAAATTCGTGATCAGCGCATCCACGACACGCCATCGGTAGCCGGGATAGATGAACAACTCCGTGTCGCGCTCAAACGCGATCACCGGACGCCAGGGGCATGCAGCCACCGGCTCGTAAGGGCGCGCGGGATCGGCCCCCTCGCTGAGCACCCCGGCAGTTTCGACAGCGCGGGCCGCCGTCGTCCCCACAGCGATCACGCGCCCACCTGCGAGTTTCGCCTCATTGATGATCTTGGCGTCTTCGGCTTTCAGCACCGCATATTCGCGGTGGATTTTGTGCGCCTCCACCTGATCGGCGCGGACGGGTTGAAACGTATCCAGGCCGATGTGCAGCGTGCAGTACGCAAATTGCACCCCCTTACTGCGCAGCGTGTGCAGCAGATCCGGCGTGAAGTGCAGCCCAGCAGTCGGTGCCGCCGCTGATCCCTCGACGCGGCTATAGATCGTCTGGTAGCGCTCCGGGTCGCTCACTGCCGTGTGGATGTACGGCGGCAACGGCACCTCACCGATCTGCGGCAGCAGATCCGCGATGGGTCGGTTAAACTGCACCACCCGCTCAGACTCGTCGAGTTCCTCAACAACTTCAGCACGCAGCCCGTCACCATCAAGCGCGAGCTGCGTCCCCACACCGACACGCCGTCCGCCGACAAGCACCTGCCAGCGCATCTCATCGAGTTGGCGCAGCAGCAGAATCTCGGCAGCACCGCCTGTTTCGGCTTTGTTGGCGCGCAGGCGCGCCGGGATCACGCGCGTGTTGTTGAGCACCAACACATCCGGCGGGTTGATGTATTCGACAATCTCGTGGAAAATCCGGTGCGCCAGCGCGCCGCTCTCGCGGTTGATCACCAGCAGGCGGGCGGAGTCACGCGGTTCGGCGGGCGTTTGCGCAATCAGCGCTTCGGGCAACTCGTAGTCGAAATCGGCAACATTCATGAAGTTTCGACGCTCTTTGAATTTTCAAGCAAGATTCTCAAGCAAGGCAGCACACGGGTTAGTTTAACATAATGTGGACTCTGTCAGCGAAGTCTATCGCTTCCGAAAAGGGTGCCTGATGCCGACGTGGTTAGTTTTGGAAGACGAACCCTCACTGCACGAAATGTTGCTGGCCATGACCCATGTCCTGGGTGCAGAGGGGTTAGCGTTTATCAACGGCGAGGACGCGCTCGCTTGGATCGAAACGGTTGACACGGGGCAGTTCAGCGGCGAATTGCCAGAACTCGCCCTGGTCGATATTCGGATGCCCGGTGCCGTCAGCGGGCTGGAAGTGAGCGCGCGGCTGCGCTACAGCCATGCGTTAAGCCGCATCCCGATTGTGCTGCTGACCGCCTACCACATGTCTGCCGCCGACGAACAGACCGCCATCGAGCAGTCCGGCGCAGATGCATTGGTGTATAAGCCGCTGCCGAAGTTCGATGAGTTTCGTGATCTGTTGCGGGGCTTGCTTTCCGCGTGAGCACATACCTGACCGGTTACAGCAGCGTTGGTTGAGCCGGATCGTCAGTGTCATCCGCGCCGCCTGCGTCAT
>JAADYY010000449.1 GCA_010092805.1 Chloroflexota bacterium
ATGAAATCGCGCGATCCGCTGTCGATGCACCACGCCGACATCGCTATACTTAACCTATGATCGCAGAAGTTAACCCCAGGCCAAACCACCCAGTGTCCCAGCCCATTTGCATCATCGTGTGGATCGTCGTGCTGCTGCTGTTCACCGTGAACGCGCAAACGGCAGCACAATCCGTGCTCCGCCCCGTCATTGAGTGGACGTTGTGTCCGTTTGATCTACCGCCCGACGAAATCCGGGGGGAGACGGTCGTGTGTGGCCGCTTGCTCACCGCCGAAGATCACAGCGGCGCGGACAGCCCCACGATTCAGATTGCGTTTGCGGTGCTCATTAGCCCAACCCCAACCGCTGAGCCACTAATTTTTCTGGAAGGCGGGCCGGGGATCAGTGCATTAGCCGGCGTCGAGCGCTGGTGGCAGTCGCCGCTGCGTGCCTCGCGTGACATCATCCTGTTTGATCAGCGCGGCGCGGGCTTCTCAGAGCCAAACCTAAACTGCATCGAGTTGGAAGCAGCACCGCTCACCGACGCGCTGGCAGCGGTGCAGGCCTGTTACGACCGCCTGCTTGCCGATGGGATCGCGCTCACGGCCTACAACAGCGCCCAATCCGCCGCCGATCTGCTGGATTTGCGCGGCGAGTTGGCGAAAGCGCGCGACTACACGGCGTATCATCTGCTAGGTATCTCGTATGGCACGCGGCTCGCGCTGACAGTGCTGCGCGACTCGCCGACCGGGATCCGCAGCGCTGTGCTGGATTCGACGCTGCCCCCGCAAATTGATCTATACAACGAGATCGGGCGGGTGGGGCTGAACGCCCTCAATACGTTGATCGAGAGTTGTGAAGCCGACGCCACTTGCAACGCCGCCTACCCCAATTTGGGGGCGGTGCTGATCAACACAGTTGAGCGCCTGAACATCGAACCCGCGATCTTTGTCGCTGACGGTGCGCAAAATCCGCCCATTGAGTTTGTGATGACAGGCGACGACTTCGTCGGTGTGGTGATCGGCGCGTTGTATCAGACGCACCAAATCCCGCTGCTGCCGCGCCTCATCTACGCTGTGTGGCGCGAAGACTACAGCGGCGTCGCGCCCACCCTGCGCGGGGAATTGTTCGCCGCACCAACCGACGGCGCTGAATTCGGCGACCGCACCGAAAGCGAGGGCTTGATGCTCTCGGTGCAGTGCCACGAAGAGATCCCGTTCAACGACTTGACAGCAGCGCGCCTCGATGCGACCAGCTTCCCGGCGGCGCTGCGGCAGAATTTGCTGAGCGTGGCGGAAACCTGGTTCGCCGACTGCACGATCTGGCAAGTCGGCGCGCCTGATCCCAGTGAGGATCAGCCAGTCCGCAGCGACAGCCCTGTGCTGATCCTTGCCGGGCAGTATGATCCGGTCACGCCGCCGGAATGGGGTCGGCTGGCCGCCGAGACGCTGCCCAACAGCACCTTTCTGACGTTTCGCGGCGTTGGCCACAGTGTCATCGATTCCGGGCCGTGCCCAGTGCAAATCGTCACTGCGTTTCTGGCCGCGCCTGACGATCCGGTCGATGCGGCGTGTGCGGCAGAATTGGCAGCGCCCGTGTTCGTCACACCGTGAAGCAGCGCCGTACTGATCACGCCGGTTGCGGCGCGGCGCTCTGACGGCGGCGCATTAACAAGTGCTCGATCTCGACGACGAAGAAAATAACCGACGCGAGCGCAATGGTCACGAGTAATTCTAGCAGCGGGATCGGGTAGGTCTCGAAGGTGAACTGCAAAAACGGCACGTAAATCACGGCAGCTTGCAACGCGAACGTCCCGATTACCGCCCAGAGCATGAAGCGATTCTTGCTGAACCACACGCGGAAGAACGACTCGCGCTCCCCGGCGTGGATCACCATCACATGAAAGATCTGGCCCAGCGCCAGCACCGTGAACGCAATCGTGCGCGGGATGCGTTCGGCCTGCGCCAGAATCTCACTCTCGCGGCCTTCCTCCAATCCGCCGGCCTCGCTTTCGCCTGATCCGTCGCCCGCGATTAAAGTGATACGATCATCTTCGCTCAGCGCATCCCAATCCGCCGGAATCAGATCCTCGCCCACAAGTTCGACGATCTCGGTGCGGGGCAGCAGTTCCAGGCCGCGCGTCGGGCTGAACGGATCGAGGTTATGGGCCGCATGGCCGTAAATCAACCCGAGCAACGTCATCAGCGCGAGCAACGGCGCTCGCCACAAAATCTTCCTGCCGACACCATGCGCAAAAATGCTCTCGTCGGTGGGGCGGGGAGCGCGTTTCATCACGCCGGGTTCGGCGGGGTCAAAGCCGAGCGCGATGGCAGGCAGACCGTCCGTCACCAGGTTGACCCACAAAATCTGGATCGCCAGCAGCGGCAGCGGCAGCCCCACAACAATCGCCACGAACATCACCAGAATTTCGCCGACGTTGGAACTGAGCAGGAACAACACGAACTTGCGGATGTTGTCGTAAATGGTGCGGCCCTGCTCCACCGCCGCGACGATGGACGCAAAGTTGTCGTCGGTGAGCACCATATCGGATGCGCCTTTGCTGACTTCGGTGCCGGTGATGCCCATCGCCACGCCGATGTCCGCCTGCTTGAGTGCGGGCGCGTCGTTGACGCCATCGCCCGTCATTGCGGTGATGTGCTGCTGATTTTGCAGCGTTTTCACCAGCCGCAGCTTATGTTCTGGTGCTACGCGGGCAAACGCGGAGGTCGTCTTGATGGCTGCGTCCAGCTCTTCGTCAGACATCTTTTCGATTTGTGCGCCCGTGATCGCCTTGTCGCCCTCGTTGATGATCCCCAGACTGTCTCTTATACACA
>JAADYY010000450.1 GCA_010092805.1 Chloroflexota bacterium
AGGCCGACTTCAGCGACCCGGCGGCCCCGGATCGCGTGATGGCGGCGGCGGTCGCCGATTACGGCCACGTGGATGTTCTGGTCGCCAACCATGCTTACAGCACCCTCGGCGCGCTGGAAGATCTGACCGCCGACCACATCGACATCCATCTAACCGTCAACGTCCGTGCGGCGCTGCTGCTGATCAAGGCGTTTGCCGCGCAGCACGACGGACGCCCCGGTGGGCGCGTGCTGCTGATGACTTCGGGGCAGGCGCTCAACCCGATGCCGGGCGAATTGGCCTACATCGCCTCGAAAGGCGCGCTGCACCAACTGACGCTCAGCCTGTCCGCACACCTGATCCCGCGCGGGATCACGGTGAACACGGTCAATCCCGGCGCGACCGATACAGGCTACGCCGACGCCGAAAGTTATGCGGCGGTGCTGGCCGCTGAGCCGCAGGGGCGCTGGGGGCAACCCGACGACGCCGCCCGTTTGATCGCGTGGCTGGCAAGCGACGACGCGCAGTGGATCACCGGGCAAGTGATCAACTCCACCGGCGGAGGTCCCTAGCCGACGGCGCGGCGGAGGTCCCTAGCCGACGGCGCGGCGGCGTCCTCTGAACTCGGACTGTCTTCGGCGTACGCGATCTGCTAAGATCCACTTAAGCCAATCGATCCCTGAATAGGTGCGAACGCCACCCTGATGAAGACGTTTTACAGCGACATCTTCGTTCTGCCGCTGCCGCCGGAGCACCGCTTCCCGATGCGGAAGTATCAATTGCTGCGCGAGACGCTGCTGCGCGACGGCGTGATCGCGCCGGAGGACATGCGCATCCCCGACCCGGCGACCGATGCGCAGATTCTGCGCTGCCATGACCGTGAATACCTGGAGAAGGTCATGCACGGCGGGCTGACACGCCAGGAAATCCGCCGGATCGGGTTTCCCTGGTCGCCGCAGATGGTCGAACGGTCGCGGCGCTCATCCGGCGCGACCATCGCGGCGGCGCGGACGGCCCTGAGTGAAGGTATCGCCGCGAACCTGGCCGGCGGCACGCATCACGCCTGCCGCGATCATGGCGAGGGCTACTGCGTCTTCAACGATAGCGCAATTGCGGTGCGCGCTCTGCAAGCCGAAGGTCGCATCCGCCGCGCGGTGATCATCGACTGCGATGTGCATCAAGGCAACGGCACCGCCGCGATCCTCGCCGACGACCGCACGATCTTCACCTTTTCGGTGCACGGCGCGAAAAACTTCCCGTTTCGCAAATCCACCAGCGATCTCGACATCGAGCTGCCCGACGGTACAGGTGATGATGCGTATCTGGCCGCTGTTGAGGAAGGGACGCGGCGAGCGCTGGCCGTCGCCAACGCCGACCTGGCGATTTACATCGCCGGGGCCGACCCATACGAGCGAGATCGGTTGGGGCGGATGGCCGTCACGATGCAGGGGTTGGCAGCGCGTGACCGGCTCGTGCTGGAACTGTGTGAAGAAGCCGGGCTGCCCGTCGCCGTCTCGATGGCAGGCGGCTATGCCAACGATGTTCACGAGATCGTCGCCATCCACACACAAACGATCCAGATCGCGGCTGCCTATCAGCGTAGGCGAAACGTCGATTCACCCGCCGGGTGATCTGCGCTATAATGCGCCCGTTTGACCGCAGTAGCACGATAGGTGGCTCAATATGCGTGTCCCTGGATGGTTGTTCATGCTCGGCATCGTCGCGCTGGTTGGGGCGACGGCGATCTGCTCGGTAGGCTCGTTTGTGTTTGCGCGGCAGTTCGCGCTGGATTTGGGCGAAAGCGGTGTTGAGGTGGCATCGCTTGATCAGTTTGTGCAAAGTTTGCCCACCGCGACATCCGCCCCTGCTATACAACCCCCAACAACCGCGCCAACGGTCACCACCATCCCGCCAACGCCGCGCCCCGGCGAGACGGTCGCGCCGACGCCCAGCCCATCGGCGACATTCGTGATCCCCGCCCAACCCACCGCCACGTTTGACCCGTTGTCGGCCTACGAATCCTGGGCCGACCCGCGCCGGATGAATATTCTGCTGCTCGGCATCGACCAGCGGACGGGCGAAACGGGCGCGTTTCGCACCGACACGATGATCGTCGCCAGCGTCGATCCCGCGCGGCGTACCGCCGGGCTGCTGTCGATCCCGCGCGATCTGTGGGTGAACATTCCCGGCTTTGAGCCAGCGCGCATCAACCAGGCCAACTATCTGGGCGATGTCAATGCGTTTCCCGGCGGCGGCCCTGCGCTGGCCGCGCGCACCATCACCGAAAATCTCGGTATCCGGGTTGACCATTACATCCGGGTCAACTTTGATGTGTTCACCCGCGTGGTTGATCTGGTGGCACCCAACGGCGTCGAGGTCTGCCCGCCGGAACCCATCGACGACCCCGACTACCCCGACGCCGGCTACGGGTTCATCGCTGTGTACTTCGATGCGGGCTGCCAGCGGCTGCAATCTGAACGGCTGCTCCAGTATGCCCGCACACGCGGCACTGAAGGCGCAGATTTCGACCGCGCTGCCCGCCAGCAAGAAGTGATCCGCGCGCTAGCCGCCGAGGTGCTGAGCGCGGGCGGCATCGCCAACTTTATCAGCCAGATTCCGAATCTGTGGAACGAACTCTCCGGCAGCTACACGACCAACCTCTCGCTGGACGAGATCATTCAGTTGGGGCTGCTGGCGCAGGA
>JAADYY010000451.1 GCA_010092805.1 Chloroflexota bacterium
CGCCGCTGGCCGGGGTGCGCAGCACAGGGCCGGTACCGTAGCGCCAGGTGCTCGCGGCGACCGCCCGCTGCGGCGCGCCCTTGTCCTTGATGCGCAGGTTGCGCAGCACAACCTCGGTTTCGGCGTTGTCGTAGCCGCTGACACTGTCCAGCCACTGCTGATAGAGCGGCTGGTTATCCGTGCGATCCAGCGCGCCGGGGATGCGCCGTGTCAACGACATGGCGATCTGCGAGCCGAAGCCCGCCGAAAGATGCAGCGCGTACTGCACCGGGTAGCGTCCGCCCCGGCTCAGGTTGAGCGGGCCGAGGTCGGGGTCGGCTTCCTTATAGTTGGGCACGGGCGGCACCATGCCGTATTCGAGGATCTTCACGGCGATCACATCTTCGACGCCGACGCCCATCGGGTGGCCGGTGAAGCCCTTCGTGTTGCAGATGACCACGTTGGTGGCCGCGTCGCCGAACGTTTGCCGCAGCGCCGAAATCTCGGCGGACGCGCTGCCGCCGCGTGCCGGGGTGAACGTCTCGTGCGAGATGAAGACCATCTGCCCGGCCAGCGTACCGCGATGCAGCCCGAAACGGCGCTCGGCGGCGGTGACCAGATCGTTCATCACCATGCCGATGTGGCTGACATCCAGGCGGGTGCCATGGAAGGCGCTGTTGCGGGTTTCGGTGCTCAGCACTTCGACGATCCCGCGCATCCCGCGCTCACGGACGGCGTCTTCGCTCTCGACGACGAGCGCACACGCGCCCATCCCCAACAGCGTGCCATGACGGCGGCGGTCGAAGGGCAGCGCCGCTTCTTCCACGCGGTCATCGGTGGCGGCGGCACCCGTCGCCAGGAAGCCCGCGCCCACCCAATCCATGAGGTTGTCGCTGGTCACATCATCGGCGGCCACCACGATCACGCGGCGGCAGCGCCCGGTGCGAATCCAGTCTTCGGCGATGCCAATCGCCTGGGTGGTGCTGGCACAGGCCGCGTTGACGTGGGTGTTGGGGCCGCGTGCGCCGATGTATTCGGCGAACTGGCTGTGCCCCATCGCCAGAATGCGGAAGATGAAGCGGCGGTCGAAGTTGTAAGCGTGCTCCTCGATCTCGTCGCGCAGGGTGCTGATGCGGCGCGCCAGTTCGCTGAGCGTCGCCGGGTCGTTGCTGTAACGGCGCAGATCTTCCAGCATTTCGAGCTGGTTGACGCGGTTCTGATATTCGTAGTAGCGGCGGAATTCGTCGGCGTAGCGGTCGCCGCCGGGGAAGGCGCTGGCGAAGATCACGCCCGTTTCGTCCCGCAGCGCCGTCGGCAGCATCCAGCGGTCATGGATCTGCTTGCCGGTCGTGGCGCGGCGATAGCTTTGCACCAGCGGAATACCCGCCTCGCGCAGCGCGTCGATGCCGGCGGCCATCGCCAACTGTGTGGTGATGTCCAGCGCTTCGATCAATTTGCTGGGGACGCCGTACTCAGCGTTCAGATCAAACGACCCGCCGCGCCCGGCCAGCTTGACGACCTCGTCGGTGTCGGTGAGTGTCTCGAAGCGCCCGCTGCCGTCTTCGCCCTTGACCACCCGCGTGATCCGCTTGGCGAGCATCTGGTTGCGGAAGCGTTCCGGGATGAGGTCGATGAACTGTTCGCCGTGCAGAATGCGCAGGGCGTTCTGCTCGTCCATCACGGGTTTTTCAGCGCCGGGCAAACCCAGCCCGGTGCCGCTGATGATCACGGAGCCGTCCGGCGGGGTGCCGCGATCATAGGCCATGCGCGGGCCAGTGCCAACCGCCTGCTGCACCGCCCCGGCGATCAGTTGGGCGAGGTCGGCGTAGTTGTTGGCCGGGATCGGTGTGTTGCCGTTACTGGTCATGGGAGTCCTAACGGGGGTATCAGGCGCAGATGATACTGCGCTTGCAGGCGCGGCGGCGGGCGCAGACGTTACTGCACTGGCAGCCGCTGTCGGGGCTGTGCTGGTCGAGACCGGTTGTGCCGCCGGGTCGGCGGGGGTGTAACCCGCCGCGTACAGCCCGCACAGCGCTTGATTGAACGAGGCCAGCTCGCCGTATTTGGGGTGGCAGGTCAGCAGCGAGAGCACATCCGGCTGGTCGCTGAGTACATCATCGACGAAGCTCTTCAGCGCACGCTTCGGCCCCACCTCAATGAAGGTGCGCACGCCCGCGCCGTAGAGTGTCTCCAGCCCCTTGACCCACTGCACAGGCGAGGCGATCTGCTGTTGCAGAATGTCTTTGATCGCTTCGACGGTCGTGGGGTAAAACCCGCCTGTCACATTGGCGATGATTGGCAGCGTCGGCTCGGTGATGCGCAAGCGATCCAGCACCACGCGCAGCGGCCCACTGGCCGGGGCGACGATCCGCGTGTGGAAGGCATGGCTCACCGGGAGCTGCATCGCCCGCAGGCCACGTTCGGTGAACAGTTCGAGCGCTTGCGTGACCGCCGGGCTTTCGCCGCCGACGACAACCTGACCGTGACTGTTGATATTGGCCGGGACGATGTAGCCGTCAACATCTTCGAGAATGGAGAGCACTTCTTCCAGCGGCGCGAGGACGGCAGCCATCAGGCCGTTGTCGTCCATGCTGACCTTGCTCATCTCGCTGCCGCGTGCGGCGGACGCTTCGAGCGCATCGGCGAACGGCATGATCCCGGCGGCGATCAGAGCGGCGTATTCGCCCAGCGAGTGGCCGGTCACCATATCCGGGCTAAAGCCGTAGCTGTGCAGCAGCCGCAGCAGCGCAATATCGAGCGTGAGCATGGCCGGCTGCGTGATGGCAGTCTGCATCAATTCCAGTTCGGCGGCGGCGTCGGCCTTTTCGACGAAGATGTAATCTGTCAGCGGCCTGCCGAGGATCGGCGTCATCACCGCGTCGGCTTCATCGAAGACGGCCTGCACCACCGGGGCCACCTGCGCCAGGTCGCGGCCCATGTTCAGGTATTGGCTGCCCTGCCCAGGGAACAGATACGCCACCTGGCCGCTCGGCTGGCCGCTGCCCCGGAAGATCCCCTGCGCCTGGAAGGCTTTCCACGCCTGCGGCGTATCGAAGCCCATCGCTTTCTGCGCGGTGTGCATCCGCGCGAGCAGTTCGTCGTGATCGCCGAAGTCGATGACGAGCCGTTCCGGCGCGCTGATGTCGGCGGGGTTCGGCAGCGTCAGCGGCGGCGTCCACCCCGCTTCGACGCGGCGCGTCAGGTCTTCGAGCTTGGCTTGCAGATCTTTGCCGTTGGCCGCACCCAGCGCCAGGATGCCGCGCAGTGGGGCGGTCGCCCGGTTGATCGGGGCGCTGGGCGGGCTGGGCGGCGCAGATGCAGTCGGCGGATTTGCCCCTGCATTCTGGACGCTCGAGCCGCCATTGCCGCCGGCGTCACCGTTACCCACCGAAACGCCTGTGTAGCTGCGCGAGGTCTGCGTGAGCGCGCCGGGGATGTGTTCTTCCACCACGAGATGGAAATTCGTGCCGCCGAAGCCGTAGGCGCTCACACCACAGCGACGGGGTGTGCCGTTGCCGCGCGGCCATTCGCGCGTCTCGTGGTTGAGGTAGAACGGCGACGCCGCGAAATCGATGTTCGGGTTGGGGCGTTCGGCGTTGAGCGTTGGCGGCAGGATTTTGTGATGCAAAGCCATCGCCGCTTTCAGCAGCCCGGCAGCGCCTGCGCCCGCCTTCAGGTGGCCGATGTTGCTCTTCGCCGAGCCGAGCGCGATGCTGCCGCGCGCCGCGCCGCCGAACACCTTCGACAGGCTTTCGACCTCCACGACATCGCCCACGCGGGTGCTGGTGCCGTGCGCCTCGACCATCGTCGCGGTGGCGGGATCAAGTTCGGCGTTTTCCCACGCCCGGCGGATCGCCAGTTCCTGCCCGATGGGGTTCGGGGCGGTGATGCCGCGTCCCTTGCCATCGCTGGAGCCGCCGACGCCGCGCAGCACCGCGTAAATCTTGTCGCCGTTGCGCTCGGCATCCGAAAGGCGTTTGAGCAGGAACGCGCCCGCCCCTTCACCCATGATGAAGCCGTCGGCACCTTCCCCAAACGGGCGGCTGCCTGTGGCGCTGAGCGCGCCGATTTTGCAGAACTTGACGAACGTCGGCACACCCATGTTGCGGTCAACGCCGCCGGCTACCGCTGCATCGATGTGATGTTCGGTCAGCATCTCGGCAGCGGCGTTGATCGCAGCGAAGCTGGAAGCGCAGGCCGCGTCGGTGATGAAGTTGGGGCCGCGCAGGTTCAAGACGCTGGCGACGCGCCCGGAAACGATGTTAGGCAGCTCGCCGGGCATCGAATCTTCGGTGATTTCGGGGAACCTGCCTCTGAAGGCCTCGTGCCAGCGTGCGATGATCGCCTGCTGAAGATCGGCGGGCAGTTGGCTGAAGGCGTCCACCGATTCGAGGGCGTGCGCGAATTCGGGGAACATGACGCGCGTGGCCGTATCATAGTGGAGTTCGCCGCCCATCGCCGTGCCGAGGATCACGGCGGTGCGTTCGGTATCGAGCGGGCGGTCTGGGTAACCGTAATCGCCCAGGGCTTCGGCAGCGATGGTCACCGCCCACTGCTGGCCCTGATCCATCGCGTCCACGACTTTCGGCGGAATGCGGTAGCGCTTCCAATCAAATTCGAAGCCGCGTACCCAGCCGCCCAGCGTGGTGTAGGTTTTATCCAGCGCTTTGATGTCTGGATCGTAGTAATCCTGGGCGCTCCAGCGCTCTGGTGGAACCTGGGTGATGCTGTAGCGCTTGTTGTAAATATTGTCCCAAAAGGCGGGGGCGCTGTGGGCGTCGGGCAAAATGGCCCCGAACCCCACAATCGCAATCGCCCGGTCAGCCGATGAAGCCATCGGTCAGTCCTCCTTGCTTGCCGCTAAATCGCATAAGCTTTGAACAGTGCCGCGTTCGCTTGATCCATGTCGGCGATCAAGCCGTCCTGCGCGGCGTAAATGGCGGGCAAATCCAGCGACTGCGCCAGATTCGGGTCGGTTTGGCCCGCGCCAATCGCCCAGCGCAGCCCGTCGCAGGCCACCTTGAGCGCCGCTTCGCGCCCGAAAATGCGGCTGAGCGCTTGCCGGGCCGGAATATCGAGCGGGATGGCTTCGGTCGGCTTGCCCTGCACGCGCTCGGCGAACATCGCCGCCCCTTCAGCATAAGCGACCAACTCACCCAGGCGGAACAGCACATGCTGGTTGCGTGTCAGCCGGTCCGCCCGGCACCGATCCAGGATGACAGCCAGCGCCCGCAGCGCCAGCGCCGCGTACTGCCCGCCGCTTTGCGGCTCGCTACGGTGCAAATCATCCATGCGAGCGGCCCAATCGCGGTAGTATTGGCCCCGCGTCTTCAGATGGCACTGCCAGCGGTCGCGGGCAATCGTCCACTCCATGATTTCGGAGGTGCCTTCATATATAGTGGTGATGCGCACGTCGCGCTTGATCTTCTCGACGGCGTATTCTTTGGTGTAGCCGTAGCCGCCGTGCCCCTGAATGGCGTCTTCGGCAGCTTTGTTGCCCGCTTCGGTCGCTAGATACTTGGCGACCGCGCCTTCCGTCGCCAGGTCGTCCTCGCCGTTGTCGAGGCGCTCGGCCACCCATTCAATGTAGGTGCGGCTGGCTTCCAGGCGGGCGGCGTTGGGGACGATCAGTTTGTGGGTGTAGCCCTGCTTCTCGCTGAGCGGCTCGCCAGCCTGAATGCGTTCCTGCGCGTAACGGAGCGTGCGCCGCAGCGCTTCCCAGCCCGCGCCCAACCCAAACGCGCCGACCATCAGGCGGGTGTAGCCGAACACAGCCTGCGCCTGCGCCAAGCCCTGCCCTTCGCAGTCACCGACCATGCGATCTGCGGGGACGTAGACATCCTCAAGGAAGAGCGCGGCGGTGTTGCTGGCGCGGATGCCGTGCTTGTCTTCCGGCTTGCCGTGCGTGTAGCCCGGCGTATCGCGATCCACGATGAACCAGGTGGGGCCGCCGGGTGCCAGCGCCAGAATGGTGTAGAGATCCGCCACGCCGCCATTGCTGATCCACTGCTTGCGCCCGTTGATCTTGTAGCCGCTGATGTGGCCGTTTTCCTGCACCGGGACGGCTTTTGTCGTCATCGCAGCGAGGTCGCTGCCCGCGCCCGGTTCGGTGGCCCCATAAGCCAGCAACAGCGCTTCGTTGGCGACGCGGCTCATCCAGTATGCTTTTTGTTCCGGCGTGCCGCCCACCGTGATCGGGTCGCTGCCGAGGAAGGTCGCCAGCACGCCCGTTGCGATGCCGAGATCGATGGTCGCCATCAGTTCCGAAACGCGGTAGATGTCATACGCGCCGCCGCCCAGCCCGTCGTATTCTTCTGGGATGAACACGAGATGCAGCCCCAACCGCTCCGGATCATACAGTTCGCGCAGCACATCAGTGGGGAACTCGTCGTTGTGGTCGAGTTCGAGGAGATACTCCAGCGGCAGCCGATCTTCGGCATACTGCTTGAGTGTGTCGAGAATCATGTCACGGGTTTCGCTATCCAGAAAGGCCATAATACCCCCTCAGCAGACTTCGGTTCAGTGTTTGTGTTATTGACGTTGCCGGGATGCGCTCCCGGTGCACGTTTATTCACCCATCCTACGGCGCATCAGAACAGCAGCAGAGTGCCAAACGTAATCAAGTTCGTGTGAAGCTTAACGCCTCAAGGTAAATGCGCACAGGCATATATGTAATTTAGCATATTTTAATCTGGAAATCACGGTGTTGGTTTGTGACGTTTGTCACAAACATGGGTCAAAAAAAGGCGCTGCACCTGGGGTAGATGCAGCGCGGCACAGGCGGCTTAATCCTGGCGCTGGCAGCGGGTTACTGGTCGCTGATGCCGTTGGCGGACGGTTCCTGGTTCGGCGCGTTTTCGGCGACGGGTTCTGGCGTGCTGGCCGTCTGCACTGCCGATTGGGGGGTGGGGGCGGGGGGCTGCGGTAGGTCTTTGGCTTCAGTCACCGACTCTTCGATCTTCATCTGGCCGAGCTGTTCCTTGCTCTCGTCCAAGTCTTCGGTCAGCCGCCAGCGCACTTGATCGACGGTTTCGATCACATCATCGATCACGCTGTTGTAGAGCACGCGGTAGCCTTCCACCGATTCGCGGACGGCCTGTTCGCTGTGTTCAAGCGTGGCTGTCGGAATCAACGCCTTCAGCGCTTTGCTGGCTTCGATGATGGCGTTGCGCTGATGATTCAGGAACGTTTCGAACAGTTCGCGGGTTTCCGGCGTGATCAAGCTGCGGCTTGCCGTCTCGTCGACAGCAGGTTGTTCCGTTTGGGGATTTTCAGTCATCTCTCATACCTCATTTGCGTATAGGCGCGCTGCAACCCAGCGCGATTATCGGCCTGTGATCACTTTGATTCATCATAGCCCCATTTGTGACTGTTGTCACAATGACGTGTTTCAGGTCAAACGGGTGATGATCGTCACGATGCAGATAGCCGCTACGCGCGCGGCGGATGGCGTGGGCAATCGCGGAGACGGCCCCAGCCTGCCCG
>JAADYY010000452.1 GCA_010092805.1 Chloroflexota bacterium
CAAGTTCAAAAAGGATGTTAATCAGTGAAGGATAGACATCGTCGTAGTAACTGGTTCTTGGTAGTGTTCCTGCTGCTGAGCCTGAGCGTGGGCGCAGCAAGTTTCGCGCAGGACGTGCCGGACGGTATCACGGCCAGCACCCCGTTCGATGGCGTGTCGGCAGGCACGCTCCCGGAAGGCACCGCGAACATCGCCGATGTCGCGCGCCGCTCGGTGGTGCTGGATAATGGCAACCTGCTGGTCATGGTTGAATTGGCTGATCAGCCTGCGGTAACAGCTTTCATTCAGGCGGGTGGACGCTTGGCCGGCCCCGCTGCAGACGCTGCGGCGCAGGCACAGCAGGCAGTGGTGCAGCAGGCGCAGGCAGCGTTCATTGCGAGTTTGCCGTCTGCGGGCATCAACGCGCAGATGATCGCACAAACTTCGTATCTGGTGAACATCGTGTCGCTGGGGGTGCCGCAAGCGCAGCTTGATACGCTCGCCAACCTCAGCGGGGTGCGCAATGTGTTCCCAGTCCGCCGCTACGAGCGCGAAGATTCGACGAGTGTGCCGCTGGTGGGCGCGCCGGATGCCTGGAACAGCGGGCTGCTCGGCGGGGCTTTCACAGGTCAAGGGTCGATCATCGCGGTCGTCGATGACGGGTTGGACTACACGCATCGCGCCTTTGGTGGCGACGGCAACTTCCCGGTGAACCCCGATGATCGCGACACCATCGCGGACGGCGGCTTCCCCAGCGCCAAGGTGATCGGCGGCTTCGATTTCGTCGGTGATGACTTCGTCGGCGATAACTTGCCAGTGCCCGACCCCGACCCCATCGGCTGCCCCATCCCTGATGGCATCGGTCACGGCACAAGCGTGGCGGGTGTCGCTGCGGGCTTCGGCCTCAACGCCGATGGCACAACCTATGTGGGCGGTGACGAAAGCGTCCCCTACGGTACACTGCGTCTTGGCCCCGGGGTGGCACCGGAAGCATCGCTGATGGGCTTCCAGATCTTCGGCTGCGCGGGCTTCACGACCGACGTTCAGATTGTCCAGGCGATGGACGCCGCTGTCTCAGGTGAGTTCACCGACGGCCAGCCGGCAGATGTGATCAACATGTCGTTGGGTGCGCCGCACGGCTATGGCGGCAGCGACCCGTCCATCGCCCCGGTGATCACCGCAACCAATAATGCAACCGCTGCGGGCGTCGTGGTTGTCGCTTCGGCGGGCAACAGCGGCGACACCTTCTACGTGACCGGAACACCGGCCGCGACCGGCGGTATCATCAGTGTCGCCTCGACCTTCGACGGCGTCTACGATTTCCAGGGTGTTGAATTCAGCGGTCTGGGCGGTGGCTTGGATGGCGTGTACCCGGCCAACGCAAGCGTCGGCAACCCGGCCACTTCGGTGGTAGGGCCGCTGCCGCTGTTCATGCCTGCCAACGATGCGTGCTCCGCTTCGGACTACGCGAGCTTCCCGGCGGGTCACGCGGCTTACATCAACTGGACGGGCAACTGCGGATCGAACGGCCTGTATGCAGCGGCGCTCGGTGCGGCTGGTGCGGGTGGCAATGTGCCGCTTGGCATGGTGGTCGTCGATACTGACCCGCCTTTCCAGGGGCCTGGTTCGATCATCAACCTGAGCTGCGGTACGCCAACTCCGAATATGTTCCCCTGCTATTCGGTGTCGAACACGACCGGTCAGATTGTCGAGCCGAACCTGGGCACGGCAATGGTCACCTTCGATCCTGACCTGACTACCACAATCCCGACACCCAATGAAACCGACACCGCGTCCGATTTTACCTCGCGTGGGCCGCGCGTGGCGGATACTGCGGGTGGGATCAAGCCGGATCTTGCCGCCCCAGGCGACAACTTCTTGACGACACCGGCTTCGGGCAGTGGCGATGGCGTCACGAGCTTCGGCGGTACGTCGGGCGCAGCGCCGCATGTGGCAGGTGCGGCGGCCTTGCTGCGCAGCAACCCGACCTACGCAGGTTGGACAGTGCCGCAAATCAAGGCGCTGCTGATGAACACCGCCAACAACGATGTCTTCTACCTGGACAATACCACTGGACCGCGCTTGGCCCCGCAGGCCGTCGGCACAGGCCGCCTGACCATCCCGGATGCTTTATCCAGCGCAGTGATCGCCTTCAACGCGCTTAATCCGGAACTGGTCGGTGTGTCATGGGGTGTGCAGGAAGGCTTGATCGGTGTGCCACGCACCATTGACCGCACCGTGCGCGTGCAGAACCTGAGCGCGACCGCTGCCACCTACGATCTGTCGCTCGACACGATCAATGATACCAACGCCGGCTTCTTCTCAATCGTGGGGCCGACGACCATCACCGTCGCGCCGTTCAGTTCGGTGACGGTCACGGTTCGCCTCACCGTCGATATTCCGTTTGAGGGTTTCCCGCCCAGCCCGGCGAACCCGCCGAACAACTTCAGCGATCCGTCGATTGGCATTGCTCAGGGCACCGATTTTGGCCCGCTGCCACGCCACCATGTCTCGGAAGAAGGCGCGCTCCTGCTGCTCACCCCCACCAGCGGCGCGACCGTTCCGCTGCGCGTGCCGCTGTACGCTGCGCCGCGCGTGGCCGCCTCGATGGCTGCCGCCGAAAGCCCGCTGGAACTGCAATCGGTGAGCGGTCTGGGCACTCTGGAACTGGCGGGCCAGGAAGTGGACACGGGCGGTTCAGCCGCAGCCTTCCCTGAGGACGTGTTCTCGCTGGTATCCTCGCTGCGCCACATGATCACCGACCCGCTGGGTGATGTAACCAGCCCCCTGCCGGAATTTGATATTGAACACGTCGGCATCGCTTCGAACTTCTTCAACGGCGGGAACACCGGCGGCGAAGTTGACGACAGCACCCAGGTATTCGTCGGTGTTTCGACAGCGGCGGACTGGACAACGCTCAACGGCTTCGTCTTTATCGTCAACATCGATGTCAACCAGGATGGCTTCAACCTGGGGCCGGATGACTACCAGATCTTCGTCAGCTCGCCGGGCAACACGACGGGCGCGACTGGCCCCACCAGCGATGTCTACTTCACGTTCCGCACCCTGGCCTCGGAAGCGGGCGGTGCGCTTGAGCAGTGGGTCAACGGTGTGCCAGCATCCCCGGCGTTTGGCGGCCCCGGTCTGCCCACCTACGCGCTCAACAACAACGTCGTGATGCTGCCGTTTTTCCCCGGCTTCGCGGCTGACCCGGGCGATGGCACCCCGCGCCCGATGCTGCCGCCCGGTGATACGGATTTCAACTTCTTCATCTCAACGTTCGAGTTCTTCAGCGACTTCGGCACCACGGTGGATCAGACCGATGTGATGTACTTCGATCTGGCGAACCCGGTCATCGATACCCACTTGGCCCCGGTTGATCCAACACTGCCGCCAGTGTGGGATGACACCAACGGCAACAACATCCTCTTCGACTACGATCTCACCCTGTACCCCGACGGTGCGCCAGTGCCACCTGGGCTGCTGCTGCTGCATCATCACAACCGCGCCAACGTCCAGAATGCAGCGGGCAACAACTTCCGCCGGGCTGAAGTGGTGCCGTTGGATACGGGTATGATCGAAGCCGACATTTCGGTGAGCAAGACTGGCCCGGCCTCGGTGCTCCCCAACGATCCCATCCAATACAGCATCACGGTGGATAACCCCAGCGACCGCACGACAGCCAACATCACGATGACCGACGTGCTGCCGCCACAGATTGCCTATGGCAGCCTGAGCGTCAGTGGATCGGCCAGCGCGACCTGCACGCACGACGGTGCGCCGATCGGTGGCACGGTCACCTGCACCGCGCAGATGAACCCGCTGGAATCGTTCACTGTGGACATCGACGCGACGGTCGAGCCGAATGTCGTCGGTGAGTTGGTCAACACCGCCGATGTCGTTTCGGACATCCTCGACCCGGATCTCACCAACAACAGCGCCGCAGTGGTTACGCAGGTGCCGCCCGGTGCCGCCACCCTCATCAGCCCGCTGGGCACCATTCTGGAGACCTCGCCGCTGTTTAGCTGGAACGAAGTCTTCGGTGCCGATTGGTACTACTTCGAGCTGTACGACGACATGGGCAACCTGGTGACCGCAGTCTGGTTCGATCAAACGGCAGTCTGCGGCAGCGGTGTCTGCACCGCCGATCCAGGCGTGAATCTGGTGGTGGGTAACTACACCTGGTTCGTCCAGACCTGGAACCCAGTGGGTGGCTTCGGGCCGTTCAGCGACCCCGGCAACTTCGCTGTCGCCGTCCTCCCCGGCCAGCCGACCCTGATTGCGCCGTTGGGCACCATCACCGACACGATGCCGAGCTTCAGTTGGAACGAAGTCGCGGGCGCGAACGGCTATTCGGTGTGGGTGAGCGCGAACAACACCTTCGAGCCGGGTGGCACAACGCTGCTCAACGAGTTCTATCTGTCGGCGGATGTCTGCAGCGGCAGTGTCTGCGAGATTGCGCCGGGCCTGAACCTGTCGGGCGGTACCTACAACTGGTGGGTGCGCGCGTGGAGCACCATCAGCGGCTTCGGCCCTTGGAGCAACGAAGGCAACTTCGCTGTCGCCGCCACCCCATCGGCAACAACCCTGATCGCGCCGCTGGGTGCCATCAACAATCCGTTCCCGCTCTACAGCTGGACGATGGAGCAGGATGTCGCTTGGTACTACCTGTGGGTCAGCTATCGCGGCAACACCCTGTTCACGCAGTGGTATCAGGCTGGTGACATCTGCGACCCGATGGCGATGACCTGCATGGTCGATATTGGGCTACAGCACCTGAGCGGCCCGTACACCTGGTGGGTGCAAACCTACAGCAATACCGGTGGCTTCGGCCCCTGGAGCTTGCCGGGTAACTTCACGGTTGCAACCCCGCCAGGGCCGGCGACCCCGATTGCGCCGTTCGGCACCATCGCCCAAACTCAGCCAAGCTTTAGCTGGTTCACCCCGCTGGAAGCGACCTGGTTCCAACTGTGGGTGAGCGGGCCGAGCGCTTCGCTGGTGCTCAACGATGTGTACGAACGCACGGCTGTCTGCACGGGCGACACCTGCATCGTTAACCCCGGTCTGAACCTGACCGATGGCGCGGCGTATCGCTGGTGGGTGCGCACGTGGAACGCCGAAGGCGGCTTCGGGCCGTGGACGGGTGCGGTGGACTTCAACATTGACACTGCGACGGGCACGATTGCCCAGCCGGGTGTGATTGCACCGACCGCGCCGCCGCCAGTTGACGCCGTGCCGGGTGAACTGCCGGGCGGTATCTTCGGGCAGTAATTTGAACTCAGCTGCATCGGTGGCTCGTCACGCGCGTTTGATGAGCCACACCATCATCACGTGATCGAACAGCGCCTGAGGCGACATGCCTCAGGCGCATTTTGTATCAAGGTTTCCGAAACCCCTTCAGGATGCCGGCGGCTCCCCCAACGTAACATACTCCGTCGCTGCGATGATCAACGCGCCATAAATATCACCCATGCGTTCGATAGTGTAAGGCATATCTTGATCGAGCCACCAGCGGATAAGCGCGATCGTTGCAGCAAAAATATGGTTAGCGATGATCTCCGGCGGAATGCGCTGTGGTGATTGTGGGACAAACAGCCCCAGCAGATCATCGACAATCGCCGTCTGGATGCGCTGAAAGACCGCACTTGACCCTTGGCTGCTCAGAAGCACCCGGTAAAACTGATAATTCGCGGCTACATGCTGGAAGATCAGGCGGCCATCATCCCGCGCCGAGCGCTGCTGTTTGCGGCTGAGCAGATCACGCAGTTGTATGATCGTTGTGTGCAGAATCTCGAACAGCAGCGCGTCTTTATCTGCGTAGTGACGGAAAAACGTGGAGTAGGCAACATCGGCGCGCTCGGTGATGTCCTTGATGGTCACCGAGTCATACCCCTGCTCCAATGTGACTGCGATCAGCGCGTCACCGAGTGACTTCTGTGTCCGCTTCACGCGGCGGTCAGATTTATCCATGATGCCCGCCCGATAGATTTATAC
>JAADYY010000453.1 GCA_010092805.1 Chloroflexota bacterium
CAGGGTCGCCGCACCCCGACACAACTCCCAACCGACCATCTCGATGGGCAGCCCGGAGCGAAACGCCATCCGTGCGGCTTCAGGGTCGCACCAGATGTTATATTCGGCGGCGGGCGTGACGTTGCCGACGGTGTTGGCCGCGCCGCCCATCACCACGCAGCGGCTGATGTTCCCAACGATGTCTGGGGCTTGCTGCACGGCCAGCGCCACATTCGTCAGCGGGCCGAGCGTGACCAACACCGCGCCGGGATTCGCCCGGATGCTGTCGATCAGTGCCGTGACGGCGTGGCCGGCGGCAGGGTGGCGGCGCGGCGGCGGATACTGCATATTCCCGAAGCCGTCGTCGCCGTGAAACCAATGTGCATGTGAAACCGGACGCAGCAGCGGGCGATCCGCGCCGCGATACACGGGCACAGCCGCGCCGCACAGCTCAACGGTGTAGAGCGCGTTCCGCACCCCCTGATCGACGGCGACATTGCCCGAAACGACCGTGATCGCCGCGACTTCGATATCCGGCGCACGCAGCGCCATGATCAGCGCGACGGCGTCATCGGAGGCGGTGTCGGTATCGATGATGAAGGTACGAGGCATGGGGCCGATCCTCAGTATGGGGGTGGATGAGCCACGCGGCTCCCCCACCCCATCAGAGCGCAGGTTAGATCAGCAGGCGCATCGGGGTTTCGACGAGCTGCTTGAAGGCGCGCGCGAACTCCGCCCCCTCAGCGCCGTCGCTGACGCGGTGATCCACGCTGACGGTGACGTTCATCATGTTGCCGATGCCGAGCGTGCCATCTTCCTGCACGATGGGCACCTGGCTGGCGCTGGCGACCGCCAGAATCCCGGCTTCTGGCGGATTGATGATCGCCGAGAAGTGGGTCACCTGATACGGCCCTAGATTGCTGACGGTGAAGGTACTGCCCTGCATGTCATCGGGCTTGACCTTGCCTTCACGCGCACGGGCGATCATCGCTTTGTTGTTCACGGCCATCGTGCCGAGCGCAGTTGTGTCGGCGTCTTTCGCCACCACATTGATCAGCCCGCCGTTGGGCATCGCCACCGCAATCCCGATGTTGATGCGCTTGTGCCGCACCAGCTTATCGCCGTAGTAGTGGGTGTTCAGGTTCGGGAACTGGCGCAGCGTGAGCGCCGTCGCCTTGACGATCAGGTCATTCACCGTGATCTTCTGGTCGTCGTCCAACCCGGCGTTGAGCTGCTTGCGCAGTGCCAGCAGCGGGGCCACATTGAGCGTCGCGGTGACGTAGAAGTGCGGCGTCTGCTGCTTGCTTTCGACCATCCGCGCCGCGATCCGCGAACGCATCCGCGAAATATCGATCACCTCGACATCCGGGCCGCTGGGGATCGGGCCAAAAGCGGGCGCGGCGCTGGCCTGGGGTGCGGCGGCGGGTGCGGCTGGCGCTGGTGCAGCCGCTGCTGATGTAGCGGTTGGCGCGGCGCTGGGCGTGAAGTTCTCCACGTCCGCTTTGGTTATCCGCCCACCGGGGCCGCTGCCGGGCACCTGGGCCAAATCGATGCCGCGTTCCGCCGCGACATTGCGTGCGACCGGCGACGCCTTCACCCCGCCGGGGAACTCTGCGCCCACCGCGGGCGATGCCGCAACCGCCGCTGCTTCCTGCGCAGCGGGGGCGCTGGCCCCGTTACCGGCACCGCTGCTGACGGGTGCCGCCTCTGCGGGCTGCGCGGCAGGCTGTGCGGCTCCATCGCCGTCCGGGGCAGATTCGCCCGCCTCACCGACCCAGCCAATCGTCGAACCGACCGCCAACGAATCGCCCGGCTCGCCGCTCAGCGCCAGGATCGTGCCGGACACCTCGACAGGCACCTCGACCGTCGCTTTGTCGGTTTCCACTTCGGCGATCAGATCGCCCGCGCTGATCGTGGCACCGACTTCCTGCAACCAGTTGATCAGCAGCCCTTCATCCACACCCGACCCCAAATCGGGCATCGTAATTGCTTGTGCCATGACTTACACAATCTCCTTGACCGCATCGACGACTTTCTGCGCGTTGGGCAGCGCCATCAGTTCGATCTCGCGGGCGTATGGCAGCGGCACGTCCATCGCGCTCACCCGCTTGATGGGCGCGTCCATATAATCAAACATATGCTCTTGAATCTGCGCGGCGATCTCGCTGCCGAAGCTGAAATGCGGCAGCGACTCTTCGACGACCACGCAGCGGTTGGTCTTCTTGAAGCTCTCGAACACCGGCTCCAGATCCAGCGGGCGCAGCCAGCGCAGATCGATCACCTCGGCTTCGATGCCTTCGTCCGCCAACTGCTTGGCCGCTTGCAACGACCAATCGACGCCCTGCGCGTAGCTGACGAGCGTCACATCACTGCCCTCACGCTTTACGTCGCTCACGCCGATGGGCAGCACGTAATCGTCTTCTTCCGGCACCGGCCCCGGCTTCCGATACAGGCCGATGCTTTCGGTGAACAGCACCGGGTTCTCGTCGCGGATCGCCGCTTTCAACATGCCTTTGGCGTCGGCGGGCGTGGACGGGCAGGCGACGTACAGGCCGGGGAAGTGCGCGAAGATCGGTTCCGGCGTGTGCGAATGCGTCGCCGTCGCTTGATCGCCCCAACCGCTTGCCGCCCGGATCACCAGCGGGACGGTGAATTGGCCGTTGAACATATAGTGGATCTTGGCGGCGTGGTTGATGATCGCATCGAACGCCAGAAACGCGAAGTTGATCGTCATGATCTCGGCGACGGGCCGCAGCCCGGCCATCGCCGCACCGACGGCGACCCCGGCAATCGCCATCTCGCTAATCGGGGTATCGCGGACGCGACGCGCCCCGAATTCTTCCAGGAAGCCGCGCGTGACACGGTGCGTCCCCTGCCACGCGCCGACCTCTTCGCCCATCACAAACACGCGGTCATCGCGCACCATTTCTTCATGCAGCGCTGCGCGCACCGCTTCGCGCATCGGGAGATTTTTCTGAGCCATCGCTTACCCCACGTAAATGTTATTGATGAGATCGTCGTAGGTAGGCGCGGGGGAATTTTCGGCGTATTCAACAGCCTCCGCCACGACGGCGTCCGCTTCTGCGGCAATGCGCGTCAGTTCCGGCTCTATATCGCTGTCCTGTGCGCGCAATATACTGCCGAGAATGTTGATCGGGTCTTTGTTGGCTTCCCAATCTTCCAGCTCGTGCCGCAGGTCTTCGCGCTCGTCGAACTGCTTATCCGAAACGCCGTGCCCCTTGTAGCGATAGGTCAGCGCCTCCATGAGCACCGGGCCATGCTTGCGGGCGTAGTCTATCGCTTCGCTGACCGCGTCGTAGACTTCGATCACGTTCTGCCCATCGACGCGCGGGCCTTCCTTCATGCCGTAGGCAATCGCGCGCTTGACCAGTTCCGTTTGGCCGCTGGAATCTTCGATGCGCGTGCCCATGCCCACAAAATTATTCTCGATCAGCCACACCACCGGCAGATCCCAGACGGCGCTCATGTTCAGCGACTCGTGGAAGTAACCGTTGTTGCTCGATCCGTCGCCGAGCAGGCACAGCACGACATTGTCGGTGTCGGTATAGCGCTCCTTCAGCGCGATGCCAGCGGCGAGCGGCAGGTGCCCGGCGACGATGGCGTAACCGCCCCAGAAATTCAGTTCGCGCGACGCCAGATGCATCGAGCCGCCTTTGCCACCGCTGACGCCCGTGCGCTTGCCCATCATCTCGGCCATCGCCCGGTTCGGGTCCATGCCACGCGCCAGGGCAATCCCGTGATCGCGGTAGGCAGTGATCACGTGATCATCCTGCCTCAGCGCGGCAACCGACCCCACGCCGACCGCTTCGTGCCCGCTGTAAAGGTGCAGGTACACACCCGTGATCCGTTTTTCTCGGTACAGCTCGTCGCACTTGGTCTCGAATTTGCGGATCAGAACGATCTGCCGATACCAATCCAGTAATCTCTGCTTGTCGAGTGTGACACTCTGCATCGTCATAAAACAGGCTCTCCAAACCCAAGCTGAACGCACAGCACCCAGCGCGGCAGCACGATGTCCTTCATCACCGCGGGCGGTGATAACTCCCAGTTTTGGTCACTTTGTGTGAATCTTTTGACGCCTAATCGTATTTAGTGTACCCCAAAGCAGCGGAATGCGACAAGCGCGAGCTTGGCCGCGCCGTAGATCAGCGGGTTTGCAGCGGTGTTTTATAAAGCGGATATATAAAAATGATCTGCGGTATAAATAATGAGATCTGCGGGGAGCAGCGGCGAACAGCGGCAGTCACTGCCACTGTTCGCGTTGAGCGTGATGCGGTTATCTGCCGAAGCTGCGGTCGCCGCTGAGCGCGCGCCAGCCGTAGATCACGATCACCGCGCCGACGACGCCGACGACAATATTACCGATCACGCCGCCGAACCCCAGCCCCACCAGGCCGAACAGCAAACTCCCCACGATGCCGCCCGCCAAGCCCAGCAGGATATTCGTCAATAGGCTGAAGCCCTGCCCACGCAGAATCTGCCCGGCCAGCCAGCCCGTGAACGCCTAGACCAGCAGCGGCACGATCACGCCGAGCAGCAGGCTCGCGGTCCCCGCCAGGACGTTCAGCAAAACATATGCCACGATCAACACCAGGATGATGGTCAATACGCCACCCATTCGTCAAACTCCCTTCGTTCCTAATGCCAGCTTCGTTCGTTGGTTTTCACAGTGGGTCATTCACCCATCTATACGCGCGTTGGGCGGATCGGTTGCGGTGCATGTGAC
>JAADYY010000454.1 GCA_010092805.1 Chloroflexota bacterium
ACGGCATCGATTGGGAAGTCCCCGAACCGGAGAATCCCTGGGCAAATATCGGCTACTGGAGCGATCACCAGATCATCTACCTGCAAAAACTGCTGGAGGTGTGCGAGCGTTTTTATCCCGACAAGCTTCGGGCGCTGCTCAAGCGCAGTATCTTCGCCTATGCAAATGTGCCGTACCGGATCAAACGCTACGATGATCTGGTGCAAGACCCGTACAATACGATTGAGTTTGATTGGGCAGCAGAGGAAGCCAGCCAGGCCCGCGTTCGAGAATTTGGCAGCGATGGGAAGCTGCTCGCGGACGCCGATGGGCGGGTTGCCCACGCAACAATGGCATAAAAGCTGCTCAGCCTGCTGCTGGCAAAGTTGGTGAACTTCGTCCCGGACGGCGGCATATGGATGAATACGCAGCGCCCGGAGTGGAACGACGCCAACAACGCGCTGGTCGGCAAAGGGTTATCGGTGGTGACAACCTGCTATCTGCGCCGATTCGTCGTGTTTTTCCAACAGATCATCGAAAGTGATGCCGCTGGCTTTTCTATCTCTCAGGAGCTGCACAGGCTGTTCGAGGCGACTCAAGCCGTACTGCTGGCAGCGCAAACTTCGTCCCAACCTGTGAGCGACGAGCAGCGGCGTGAGGTTCTCGATGCGCTGGGCAAGGCAGGCAGTGCGTACCGCTGGCAATGCTATGACAATGGTTGCTCTAACGCGCAGGCTCACCTGAGCAGCGACCAGCTACGCGGATTTCTGGCGCTTGTCCAAGACGCACTCGACCGGACAATCTCCGCCAATCGGCGTGAAGATAACCTCTATCACGCCTACAACACGCTTCATCTGGGCGATGGCAGCGCCCATGTGCGTCACCTGTACTTGATGTTAGAGGGTCAGGTGGCTGTGCTGTCCTCTGGGGTTTTGGAATCTGAAGCTGTTCTTGAACTTCTACGCCAATTGAGGCAAAGCGCGCTGTACCGCGAAGATCAGCACAGCTATATCCTGTATCCAGATCGCGATTTGCCCGGCTTCCTGGAAAAAAACACGTTTGACGAGACACACACCCGCGACATCGAACTGGTGCAAGTGTTGGTCGATAAAGGTGATGTCAGCCTAATTTTGAAGGACATGACTGGACAATACCACTTCGCTGGCGATCTGCGCAATGCAAGAGGTGTCAGCAATGTCCTCCAGCAACTGGCGAAACAGCCTGATTTGGCCGATCTGGTGACAAAAGAGTCTGCGGCTGTGCACAGGCTGTTTGAACAGGTCTTTGAACACGACAGGTTCACTGGGCGCTCTGGATCATTCTTCGCCTACGAAGGGCTGGGCAGCATCTACTGGCACATGGTTTCGAAGCTTCTGCTCGCGGTGCAGGAGACTATTTATCGAGCGAGCGCCGCCAACAGCGAAACCTTGCCCGCGCTCATCGAAGCATATGACGACATCCGTGCCGGGTTAGGGTTTAACAAATCACCTGATGTTTATGGCGCGTTTCCAATGGATCCCTATTCCCATACCCCGCGTGATCAGGGTGCAAAACAACCGGGGATGACCGGGATGGTCAAAGAAGAAATCTTGACGCGCCTGGGCGAGCTTGGCATCGTGATCGAACGCGGCCAGATAGTGTTTCAGCCGGTGCTCTTGCGGCGCGTTGAATTCTTACAAGCGCCGTCGGTGCTGGCGTATTGCGGCGTTGATGACAAGCGGCATGAGCTTGAGGTGCCCGCTGGCGCTTTGGCGTTTACGCTCTGCCGAGTACCTTTTGTTGTCCAGCAAGCCGATCATAATCGCTTTGTTGTCCATCGAGACGATGACACACAGCAGCCAGTTGACGGCCATCGTCTCGATTTCGCACTCAGCCAGCAGATCTTTGCCCATGCGGGTGGCATCCGCCAGATCAACGTGTATGTCAACGGTAGCACGGTGTCGCAGTGAAGCAATCTATATGATGGATACTTCTGAACTCTACGCCTCGATCCGCCCGCGCTACCCTGAATTCAAGGATCATGTGGCGCTTGTCACGGGATCGGGCCTGGGGATTGGCAAGGCCATCGCGCTACGTTTGGCACGTGAGGGGATGCGCCTGGTCATTCATGGCAAGGAAGAAGCCGATGTTGCGCAAACCGTGCGCGAATTCGAGGCACTCGGCGTGGACACGCTTGGCGTCTGCACAGACTTCAGCCAATCGGATGGCGTTGACCACCTCTTTGACGTGCTGCGACAGCGTCACACACGCCTGGATGTCTTGGTCAACAATGCAGCGGACTTACGACGTACAGACCTCGATCATGCCACCACTGAGATGTTCGATTACCAGTTAGAAGTGAATTTGCGCGCCCCCTATTTGTGCAGTGTGCAGGCTGCGGCCATGATGCGCCCGGCAAAAACTGGCGCGATTATCAACATCAGTTCGGTTGGGGCGCAGCGTGCGCACTGGCGCGGACTCCCGTATGACCTGACGAAGGGCGCTTTGGAATCCATGACACGGGTGATGGCGATCAACCTTGCCAGCGAAGGCATTCGAGTCAACGCAATCGCGCCGGGCGCGATCCTGCGCAGGCAGACAGCAGCAGCAAACGCAGAGAAAACCCGTGAAATCGCCGGGCGGATTCCGATGGGTCGCCTGGGCAGTGATCTTGAAGTCGGGGCGGCGGTGGCCTTTCTGGCTTCAGAAGATGCGAGCTACGTCACGGGGCATGTGCTGTTTGTCGATGGCGGGATCACCGCGCAGATAAGCCCGCCGGGACAACCGATTTAGCGACACAGATCGCGTGTTGGAGCGACCCCAATGGCTACGGTCACCATTCAAGACCTGCAAGTTATGCTTACACAACCGCTCAACCAGCGGCTGATCGTCGTCAAAATCCACACGTCGGAACCGGGGCTTTACGGCCTGGGCTGCGCGACCTTCACGCAGCGGTTCCACGCGGTGCACGCCACGCTGGAAAAGCACTTCAAGCCGCTCTTGATAGGCCGCGATGTGAGCCGCATCGAAGACCTGTGGCATACGTTGATGGTCAACGGCTATTGGCGCAATGGGCCGGTGCTCAACAACGCTGTTTCAGGCGTAGATATGGCGCTCTGGGACATCAAGGGCAAAATGGCAGGTATGCCCGTCTACCAACTGCTGGGCGGGAAAAGCCGCGAAGCTGCCGCCGTTTATGTCCACGCCGACGGCCCAACGATCCCGGAGGTGATCGACAGCGCCCAAGCGCTCATTGATCAAGGTTACCGTCACATCCGGTTACAGATGGGGGGCTATGGCGGCAAACAAGCGGCTATCGCCCGCCCTGATGGCGCGCTTGATGGTGCCTATTTTGATCCCCG
>JAADYY010000455.1 GCA_010092805.1 Chloroflexota bacterium
TTCCGGTTCGGCGAAGCGGTCGCCGTAGCGCCAGCGCAGCCCTTTCTCGCACAGGTAACGCAAATATGTGCCGCTGTCGTAGCCGTCCGGCACAGGGAAGATCGGCAGGTGATACCCCTTCGAGTCGAGATCGATCTCGCACATTTCGGCGATCTTCAGCGAGTTGTACAGCGCTTCGCCGTCGTTGATGTGGCCGAAGGCGTCCCACATCTGCGCGTTGCTGGCGAGGAAGTAGCTGTTGTCCGTCATTTTCAGGCGGTTGGTCTCGTGCTTGAGCGCGCCCGTCTGGATGCACAACAGCGTATCGTGCGGGTCGTAGTCATCTTCAAAGACGTAATGCACATCGTTGGTCGCCAGCAACTGCACGACATCGCGTTTGCCGTTGGCGACCAACCAGTCATTGACGGTGCGCAGTTCATCGATGTCGTGGCTTTGCAGTTCCAGGTAGAAATGATCTTTGCCGAACACCTGCACATACCAGTCGATCATGTCGCGCGCGTCTTGGTCGCGCCCCTCCATGACCAGCGACGGAATCTGCGCCGCCAGGCAGCCGCTGGTAGCGATCAAGCCTTCGCTGTGCTGCTCCAAAAATTCGCGGTCGATGCGCGGGCGGTAGTAGTAGCCCTCAAGCTGTGCGGCGCTGGCAATTTTGAGCAGATTCTTGTAGCCAGTCTGGTTTTGCGCCAGCAGCAGCAAATGAAACGGGCGGGTATCCAACTTCGAGTCGCGGTCGGTCATGCGGCGGCGAGCGACGTATGCCTCCACACCGATGATCGGCTTGATCTCAGCCTTTTTGCAGGCCCGGTAAAAGTCGATCACGCCGAACATCGTCCCGTGATCGGTGATCGCCAGCGCGGTCTGGCCCAGATCTTTCGCGTGGTTGACAAGACGCGGGATCTGGCTCAACCCGTCCAGCAGCGAATATTCAGTATGGACGTGTAAATGAACAAATTCGTTGTCGCTTGGCATCACAATGTCTGTTCTGGATTATGGCTCATCTGTTTTTAATTATACAAGATCGGCAGCCGCGCGCGTGGCCCTTAGGCGTTTCGTCAGGGTTTCTTAACCCTCACATTGATCCTAGACTGGGATGCCTTATACTGAACTATAGATACGCAAGCAGGATCCAAGCAGATCGAAGCAGGATTGACCGAGACTCATGCCGGAATTACCCGAGGTAGAAACGGTCGTGCGCGGGCTGCGGGCGCCACTGGTTGGCCGCACCCTTGCGGGGATGTGGTACGACTGGCCGCGCACCATCCGCACCCCTGACCCCGCCGATTTCGCCGCCCGCATCAACGGCCAAACCGTCCACGCGGTTGAGCGGCGCGCCAAATACATCCTCTGCCAACTCGACCACGACATTCTAGTGGTACATCTGAAGATGACCGGGCGGCTCTATGTGGCAGCAGATACCGCCGTCCACGACGCCGACCGCTGGGTACACTTCTACGCGCAGCTCGACGGCGGGCAGCAGCTCCGCTTTTCGGATGCGCGCAAGTTCGGGTTTGTGGCGCTGGTGACCGATTTCGCCACGCTCGCGCCCGATCTCGGCGTGGAGCCGCTGAGCGACGACTTCACCATCGCATTGATGCAAGCACGGCTCCAACGCCACCACAAGAGCATCAAGGCGCTGCTGCTTGACCAGAACTTCGTGGCCGGGGTGGGCAATATCTACGCCGATGAAGCGCTCCACCGCGCCCAGATCCATCCCCTCCGTGCAGCGGACAGCTTGAACACCGCCGAGATCGCGCGGCTGCACACCACGATCCCGGCGGTGCTCTTTGAAGGGATCGAGCGGGAAGGGGCCAGCATCAACTGGTATCGCAAACCGGACGGATCGAACGGCAGTGCGCAGAAATTTTTCCATGTGTATGACCGGGCGGGCGAACCCTGCCTGACCTGCGGCAGTCCCATCGCCAAGATTCGGGTGGCACAACGGGGCACTCATTTCTGCCCCACCTGCCAACCTGCGCCCGTTGCGGTGTGACCTAACGAGCGAACTCACGCGAATTTGAGCGAGGATAGTGACCGAGAACGAGTGAAGGGATAGTGCAATGGAAATAGGCATCGCAGATTTTTTCCAGCAGCTTCCGCCGGTTCTGTACATCATGTTCTGCGGGTCGGGGCTTCTGTTGATCGTCGCCAGCACCTTGATCATCAATGCACGGGCGCGGCGCAGCCGGCTGGCGATGGCTGCGGCGAATGGACAGATTAGCCCCAACGAGGGTGCAAGCGCGCCGAGCGCATCGGTGCTGAACTTCGCGTTTCTGCGGCCTGGCGGGCGCGGGCGCAGTGGTGCCGATGATTCGGGTGATGACGATGACGGGGAGCTGCCCGATCTCGACGCGCTGTTGGGCGATGTTCCCGCGCCAACCGAAACCACAGCAGATCAGGCTGCGCCTCAACCTGCGCCTCAACCTGCGCACGGCGCTTTCCGCGTGACTTTAGCCAGCGGCGCTGAGGTCGAGGCCGTTGAGGTGCTGCGCATCCTGCGCGATGTCGCCGATGGCAGCCTGATCATCCAGATTGGCGACGCGGTGTACCGCAACCCGCCCGCGCTCGCCGACGCCGAATTCAAGCGGCGCTTCAACAGCACCATCCGCACCTTGTTCGCGTCGATCTCAAGCGCAGCGGGGGCTGAATCTTCGGAATCTGCGCCCAGCACCACACCAGACGCTCCAGTTGACACACCGCCGCAGCCATCCCCCTCACCTGTGCCCGCTGCTCCCCCAGCGCCACCACCGCCGCCGCTCTCGCAGCCTGCCGAGCATAAGCCGGCCCCGCTCCCCGGTGATCTGCCGAAGTTTTCGACGGACAACTACGGCACCCCCCCCCAGAAACGCGGGCGCAAACTCGTGCAGGAACCGGTGCCAGAGATCAACATCGCGGCGGCTATCGAGGCGTATTTGCAGCACAAACTCAGCCAGACCCCCGACTACGCCGGGCGCAGCATCCATGTGCGGCCTGCATCCGATGGCAGCCTGACCATTGAGGTGGACGGGTCGTTCTACGAGTCGGTGGGCGATGTCAGCGATGCGGCTGTGCGCACTTTCCTCGCCGCAACGATCCAGGAATGGCAGGAACGCCAGTAACCTGCTGATCCGCTTTTGCGTGTGAGCCGCCCCCCCAAAGCGGGCAACCAGCGGTTCACACGCCCCCACGTGCGAGTCTTAACTCCAACTTTGGATTCAATACAGTATACTTAACCCCGATTTAAAAAAATAATTGTAATCTGTACGCCGTTTGCTCCGCCAAATCTTCAGGTGGGGTAGCAGTGATACACACGTTGTGCTGCTCACAATTTAGGAGATCAAGACAATGTTTAAGCTGCGCACATCGATCTTTATGTTGTTGGCGATCCTGCTGTTCGGCGTTGCCGCGCAGGCACAGGAGGAATTCACCATCACCATCCGCTGCATCGCCAATGTGGATGGCGGCGAAGGTTGGCGCTGCGACAATTTCGCGGTGGCCGAAGAGGAAGTCGAAGAACTGCTGGGCGTCGAACTGAACCTCAACCTCATCCAGGACAGCGCGCCCTGGGCCGACTACAAGAACGAATTCCTGCTGGCCGCCCAGTCGGGTGAAGCGCCGGACATCATCCTCAGCGGTCACGAAGATGTGGGCGCGTGGGCACCCGCTGGCTTCATCGTGCCGATGGAAGCGCTGATCGGTGATGTTTGCGACCTGACGGTGGGCGCGGTGACCTGCGACGAAA
>JAADYY010000456.1 GCA_010092805.1 Chloroflexota bacterium
AACATGAACGAGATCCCGTTCTAGATCGCGCAGCCGCTTTGTAACCGGAAAGGAACCCTATGAGCCAACCGCAGCAGCCCCAACGTCCGCAGAATCGGCAGCTTCGTCTGGAACTGCCCAACGAACTCGACGCGACGTATGCCAACGCGGCTATCGTCAGCCAGACGGCCAGCGAGATCGTCATGGATTTTGTGCTCGTCATGCCGAATGATCCGCGCGCGCGGGTACGGTCGCGGGTGGTGATGAACCCGGTCAACGCCAAGTTGTTTTTGCGCGCGCTGGAAACCAACCTCGCCCGCTTTGAGGAAAAGCACGGCGAGATCAACGTGCCGCCGCAGTCCAGTTCACTCGCCGATCAATTGTTCGGTGGCGTCCCACCGCAAGCGGATGACGGCGAGTCCGAATGATGCGCGACCGCACCGATCTCACCCCAATCACCGACCCGATTCGTGCGGCGATGGTGATCAAGAACGAAGCGCGCGATCAAGCGATTGCGCGCTCTCGTGAATTGATCCGGCTGTGCGCCGAAGCCATCCGCGCCACGCACCGCCACGAGTGGGACAACGCCCAGGCCAAACTCGCGGAGGCCCGCGCCGCCGCCGACACCATGATCGCCATTGTGGACGGCCACCCAGATTTATATCACAGCGGCTACACGCAGGATGCCCTCAAGGAGGTGGTCGAAGGCTTCGTGACTTTCGCCATCATCCGTGACGAGCCGCTGCCGACGCTCGAGACGCTCAACGTCATCCCCAGCACCTACCTCAACGGGCTGGCGGAAGCAGCGACCGAACTGCGCCGCTTCATCCTCGATTTGCTGCGGCGGGCCGCTGATGCCGACGCCAGCGACGAGGCCGAACGGCTGCTCGATTGGATGGACGCGATTTACGACCAATTGATCACGTTTGATTTCCCCAGCGCTATCACCGGGGATTTGCGCCGCCGCACCGATGTCGTGCGCGGCGTGTTGGAGCGTACACGCGGCGACCTGACCACGACCCTACGCGAGCAGAGTCTGCAAGCCGCACTCCAGCGGGTCGAAGCGCGGCTGATGTCGCTCGATGAGTGATCCCGGCGCGTGGCTGAGGCCGATGATCGTTGATCAGCCTTGCACGAAGTAGGTGTGCTGCGTCGAGTGCCCGCCGATGCGTGTGAACAGCACCGCGCCCAACCCGACCGAACTCGTCAGCGTCAGAATCGCCAGGCCGACCAAGCCGCCGAACGGCAGCAGCGGCAGCAGCGTGAGCACCAACATCAGCGCCAAGCTGCCGATCACGGCGCTGACCAGCGGCGGTGCCGGTTGGCGGCCCAGCCGCGTCCACAGCCAATCGCCCAGCACCAACGCCAGCGTGATCAAGCCGATGACGTTGAGAATCAGCAACACGAACGCCAGCACCAGATAAACCGGCAGCAAAATCAAGCCGAGGGGCGGCACCAGCGCCAGCAGCGTCACGATGCCCGCCGTGACACCCGTCGCCACCAGCAGCGTCGCGCAGCCAACGCCGGACAACCCGCCGGGGCGCTGCCGCAGCGCCTGCTCAATGCGGCTGATGCGCTGCGGGAAGATCGTCACGGCCAACGTCGCCAGCGCGGCCAACCCCAGCGCGCCAAACACCCCGGTCGCCAGCAGCCAGCCGACATCTGCACCCCCCACCCCTGATCGCAGCGCTGTTTCTGCAAAATTGCCGTCGCGCAGCGCAATCAAGCGCGCGAACGGGACAAACTGCTCGCTTTCACGGCAGGCGGTTGAGGTCTCAAACGGGCGCTCGTCGCGCAATGTGGCAACGCAGGCCATGATCATGCCGTCGATTTGTGCGTCGGGGCGGATCGTCAGCGAATCGCCGGTGACTTGCAGTATCCCACGCACCTGACCGGCAATCGTGATGCGGTTGCCCATGAGCGCGGCGTCGCCTTCGATGAGGCTGCCCGCCGCCAGCGTGAGATCCTCGCCCAGCAGCGTCAGATCACCGCCGACCCGCCCCTGCACCGTGATCTGATCGCCGAGCAGCGACACATCGCGTTCGACCCGGCTGCTGGGTGCCAGCACAATCGTTTGCCCCACCACAAACAGATCATCGACAGTCCCGGATTGGCGATAGTCGGTGGTGAAGATGATGTTGTCACCGTTGATGATCGACATCCGCCGCACCTCACGCCCGGCGACGACCGCCAGGGCCAGCAAAATCAGCAGCGACGCACCCACGATGATCAGGCGGCGGTTACGCATGATGGTTCCGACTCCTCAGTGATGTTTCCAAGCTGGTTGTGCAGCGCCCGCTTCAGGGTTCGCTGGGTGCGGGCTGCTTCGGCGCGCGGTTGCGCCACGCAAACCCGGCCAGCCACAGCCCCCCCAACGGAATCAGCGTCAGCATGAGCAGCGGCACCTCTGGGTACGCTGCCAGCAAATCCTGCGCGCCCTCCGCCAGACCATCCAGACCGCCCAATACGCGCGACATGAGGGCGACCACTTCCTGTGTCAGGCCAGACAAGGCCCCGGCACTGCCGATCAAGCTGATCAGCAGCCAAGCGATCACAGCCAGCACCGGCACACACAGCAGCGTGATCAGCGCCAGGCCCAGCGCCAACGCCAACCCCGACGACCGCATGAACCGTTTCGGGTCGAGTTCGGTCGCCAGCCGCGTCATAATCTTCATGGCGAGACCTTGCGGCGCATGCTCGAACGGGGCCGCGCGCAGCATCTGGTCGGTGCGGCGTAGGCGGTTGTAGGCTGCCGCGGCTTCGGGCTGTTCGCTCATCTCGGCGCGCAGCTTGCGCAGACGCGCTTCGGGCAAAGTCTCATCCAGCACTTCATGCATTAGACGACGTTTACGAGGCATCATCAAGCGTTCTCCAAGACCGGTTTAGTCGGTTTCAAGCTGCCGGGCGCGTTTTTCGAAGTCAATTTGTCGGCCAGCATCTGCCGGGCACGGAACAACCGGCTCTTAATGGCGCTTTCGGTGGTATCCAGAATATCCGCAATTTCGGCGTAAGAGTATTCGTACCAGTAACGCAAAACCACCGCCGCGCGATAATCTGGACTCAATTGATTCAGCAATTTTTGCACAGCGGCGCTCTGTTCATTGCGGATGCTCAATTCTTCTGGCTCCGGTTCCTCGCTGCTCAGCGACAGATTCGGCAGCGGGTCGTCCAGCGATAACCACTTCAAGCGCCGCCGCCGCAGGCGGTCAATGCAGTGGTTCGACGCAATTGTCAGCAGCCACGTCTTGAACGAGCGGGCGGGATCGTAGCGCTGCAAATTTAAGTAGGCGCGGAGAAACGCTTCCTGCGTCGCGTCTTCAGCTTCGGTGCGTTCGTACAGCATGCGGTAGCACAGGTTATAGACCGCGTCTTGGAATGCGTAGACCAGTTCCGCAAAAGCGTCCTGGTCACCTTCCAGCGCGGCTTGCACCCATTCGAGTACTACCGGGTCGGTCGTCGACACGTCGTCACTCTCCCCATTGGCGTCCGCTGTGTTTGCCCCCGTGCGTCCGTTGCTGGCCTACTCGTACTGATTCATCTATACGCACGGATGGTGGCAAAGTTGCGGGGCCGCCGTTGCATAACTCATGATTCA
>JAADYY010000457.1 GCA_010092805.1 Chloroflexota bacterium
ATCCAGCCGATGGCCGATGACCGCCTGCGCCAACTGACCGATCATGTGTGGGTGTACCTGCCCGCCACCAACCCGCGCCTGCTGGAACCCGCCGTCGGCATCATCCGCACGGCGCACGAGACGATCCTCGTGGATGCGGGTAACAGCCCGGCCCACGCCCAGCAGATCGTGGCCGCGCTCGGCAGCAGCGGCGCGCCGCCCGTCAAGCGGATCATCTACACCCATCATCACTGGGATCACACGTTCGGCGGGGAGACCATCGCTGCACCAGAAACACAGATCATCGCGCACACCCGCTGTGATCAGCGGCTGCGGATTTACGACCATGACATCCGGCAGGAGGCGTATCAAGCGCCGCGCCGCGCGCGCATCACGCCAGACATGATCGGGATGACTCTGTTTCTCGATCTGGCCGCCGACCCCAACTTTGTGATCCGCTTCCCGAATGTGGTGTTCAGCACGCCGACGCATGAACTCGTCGTCGATGCTCTGCGCATCGTCAGCGAGCATGTGGGCGGCAATCACACCGATGACGGGACGGTCGTGCTGGTGGAGGGCGTGCTGTTCATGGCCGATGCCTTCTACGCGCCGCCGCCCGCCGCCGCCAAACCCGGCGTCGGCCCAGATTTCGGCCTGATCGAGCGCTTCCTGGCGGAAAATCATCAGTTTTACGTCGACGGGCACACAGGCGTCTTCACCCACGATGAGTTCAGCCGCTTTTACGCCCTGCGCAAATAACTGCCCAGGCGATCACCCGATGCCCTGCAACCCCCGCCGCCCTGCGTGCGTAGAATCGCTGTGGTTTGACCGCGCATAAATCAGCATCAGAAAGGATGACTCAGTGCGCTACGTTTTGGTCGTGTGCATGGTATTCGCGTTGGGGTTGGGGATCGTGTCGGCGCAGGACGACGCCCCCGGCGCAGTGATCGAGGGCGAACTGCCCGCCGAGGTCGTCGGTTTGCTGGATGGGCTGGTGCGCTCGGCGGCCAGCAACGCCACTCTACCGGGGGTCGCGCTGTGGCTCGCCACGCCGGACGGTACCTACGCCGGGGCAGGCGGCTTCGCAGATCTCGACGCGGAGATCGCTGTCCAGCCGGATGATCGGTTCCGCATCGGCAGCCTGACGAAGATGTTCACCGCCGTCGTGATCATGCAGCTTCAGGAAGAGGGCACCCTCACGCTTGAGGATCGGCTGGCCGACTGGCTGCCGGAGATCGCCGACACGATCCCGTTCGGTGACGCGATCACGCTGCGCCAACTGCTCAGCCACACGTCGGGCGTGTTCAACTACACAGATTCGGAAGCCTATGTCGATGCCGTCTACGCCAACCCGGAGGCCGCCTTCACGCCGGAGCAGCTCATCGAGGAGGCGCTGGCGCGTGGCGAGCCGTATTTCGCGCCAGGCGCGGACGGTGCCTACACCTACAGCAACACCAATTACGTGCTGCTCGGCCTGGTGATCGAGGCGGCGACCGGTTCGACAGTCGCCGAGGTCTATCGCAGCCGCATCTTTGCGCCGCTGGGGCTGGAAAACACCTATCTCGCCGACGCTGAACCCGCCAGCGGCCAACTGATCAGCGGCTATTCGAACCGGGGCGGCGGCGATCTGCTCGACATCACCCACTGGAATGCGTCGGCGGCGTGGGCGGCGGGGGCGCTGGTCTCGAACGCGCCGGACTTGATCACGTTTGCCGAGGCGTTGTTCGGCGGTGAACTCTTCAGCGACCCGGCCACGCTCGCGGCGATGACCGATGTCTCTATCGGCGACAATTACGGCCTGGGGATCCAGGCATATGACAACCCGGATCTGCTGGGGCACAGCGGCGGCACGCCCGGCTTTTCGGTGACGCTGGTCTATAACGTGCCGCAGCAGTCAACCGCCGTCGCCTTAATAAACACCGATCAGGTGCCGCCGACGGTGTTCCTGCAATTGTTCCTCACGCTCGGCGCGCTGGGCGGCTGAGCGGTGGGAAATAACGCGGGATAATTGCCGATGGCAGCACCCCCAATCCTGTATCTCGGTGGATCACCGTGTGCGGGCAAAAGCAGCGTGGCGGAAGTTCTGGCGGCTGATCATGGCCTGCACTATCTGCGCCTTGATGATCGCTTGTTTGCGCATGTCCAGGCCGCCACAGCAGACACCTACCCGGTGTTAGCGAGCATCGGTGCGGCGACGTGCGATCAGATCTGGCTGATTCTGCCGCTGGCGCAGGCCCGGCGCACCATCCACGCTTATATCGAGGAGTTTTCGCTGCATCAGGTGGATATTGCCCGGATGCGGAAGCCGCTGCTGGTGGAGGGTGCTGGGCTTTTACCGTGCCTGATTGCGCCCTTGCTGCAATCAAGCCAGCAAGCGCTGTACATGGTGCCCACCCCGATTTTTCAGCGCCATCACTACGGCTTGCGCCCCTGGGTTGGCGCTGTGGTGCGCGAGTGCAGCGATCCCGATCAAGCATATGCCAATTGGATGCGCCGCGACGAGATTTTCGCGCGCTGGATTCAGCGCAATGCGCTAACGCATGGCTTCAAAACGATCATTGTTGACGGCACGCAGTCCATCGAGGCCAACGCCCGTATCGCTGCCATCCATTTTGGATTAGCCTAGTGGGTCAGTTGGTATGAGCATCGCCATGTGTTGAGGATGCTGTTGGTCAATCGATTTGATTGTGTTTTGGCCCTCATCCCCCTGCCCCTGCTCCCGAAGCCACCGGCGACCGCTGACGCTGGGAGCAGGGGAG
>JAADYY010000458.1 GCA_010092805.1 Chloroflexota bacterium
GCAAGCCAGAGCGCGAGCCATGCGCCGCGTGATGGGCGCTTGATCAGGGTGTGCCAGGCTGTCGCTGCGACGAGTACGAGCACCGCCAGCAGCGTATACATCCGCGCTTCCTGCGAGGCCCACCACAGCAGCGGTGTCGTGGCCGCCAACAGCCCGGCGTAGACGCCTGCTCGCTGCCCCAACTGAGTATCGAACAGGCGGCGCGTCAGCCGATAGCTGAGGGGGATGATCAGCAGGCCGAACAGCGCCGAAACCCAACGCAGCGCCAATTCGCTTGTCCCAAATCCGCGCGCCGCCGCATGGAGCACGGTATAATACAACGGTGGATTGGTCGCGTCGGCGGCAGCCGCGGCTTGCAGCGAAGGTTGGCTGGCGGCATGGGCCGACCAACCCTCGTCAAACCATAAACTGGGCGTTTGCAGATGATAGAGGCGAGCCGCAGCGGCGATCAGCAGGATGGCCGTCCAGATGATGGGCGATTGCCGGCTTGTGGTGCGGTTGGGCGTGGAATCTGAATGCAACGTTTGTCCTGTTGCGATTTTCGAACTTGCTAAACTAGACTCTCGGTGCAGACCATGTTACAATCTATAACAAGTTGTATGTAGGCCTCATAATACAAAGCCCATGAATCATTTATAAACTGGGGTAGTCTCACGCAATCGGTTGATGTTAGCTGGGTTCAAGCCTTGATTTCGCGTCTTGTTCAACTTTCGACGGACACGCACAGAAAATTATGACTTCTATGTCTCAACCTTCCTCAATCACACCTTCGGAGGATAAGGTGAAGTGCCATAACTGCGGGTACTTGAATCGTCCGGGGATTCTGGTGTGCGAAAACTGCGGTATTAGCCTCGTTGGGAACACGACCAATCAGAACCCGGTGCCGACGCGCAGCTTCGCGTCAGAGGTCAACGACAACAAGGTGGAGACCTCTGACCCCAATATTGAGACACGGCCCCCAGAATCATCGACGAACAAGCGCAGCACCGATGAAGTGGCGATTGCCAGCGCCGGCAGCGATGTCTTTGAGGAGAACATGACGCTGCGCTTAGAGATCGAAGGCGCGCCGATGCCGATTCTCATTTACCCCAAGCAGGAAAACCGCATTGGCCGGCGCGACCCAGCGACGGGCACCATGCCGGATGTTGACCTGACCTCGTATGCAGGCTACCGGATGGGTGTGAGCCGTAATCATGCGATGCTGCGGCTGAATGGCAGCCGGCTAGAAATCGCTGATCTGGGCAGCAGCAACGGCACCGCTGTCAACGGTACCAAGCTCACGGCGCACCAACCGCACGTCTTGCGCGACGGCGATGAGCTGATGTTGGGCAAGATGGTGATGCGCGTGATTTTTCAGATCACCAAGCGCCCACGCTAGCCAGTGCGGCAACGCCTGGCCGCACGATCCGCAATGTTCAATAACCGAGAATGTCTTCGACTTCAGCGGCGGCTTTCTTGGTGGCGAAGAGGACATGGCTAAGGCGGGCACCCTTTTCCGCCAGCACCGCCACCGAAGCGCGCCCGGCAGGGTAGACCACCATCACGCCCTCTTCCCCCTCCATCAATAACCGCTCCAGGTCTCCCTGCGCCAAACGACCCAGCGTGCGCTCTGCCAACCCAATCAATGTCGCGGACATGGCCGCAACCTGTGGGCTGCTGGTGGGGTTTTCGTGCGGGTTCTCTTCATTGCCGGGTGGGTACGCTGCCACGAGCAGCCCGTCAATGTTGACGATGACGGACGCCTTGACCCCGTCGACGGCGATGTGCAGCGTCTTGAGGGTGCGCTCCAGGGCATCACTCCGATATTCCTGAACCATACATTTCTCTCTTTACAGACAGCCAGGTCGTGTAGGCACAGCTTCTAAGTTTACCTGAGAGGTTCTTCTCAGAGTATAGTCGAATCTGCACAGCCGCTCAACATCGATTTGGGCATACCGCCGTGCGCCCCGCCGCCGATCACGGGGCGGAGTCGGCAGCGTCGCGGCGGGCGCGCGCATCTTCCTCGGCAAATTTCGCCAGCAGATAGCGGTCGTCCGTGCTGAGCGCCGCTTTCAGCAGCAGATCGGGCCGGTTGCGCCAGGTGCGGCGCAGCCCTTGTTCGCGCCGCCACGCTTCGATCTGCGCGTGATGCCCCTCAACGAGGATCTGCGGGACGGTCAGACCGCGCAGCGCGTGCGGGCGGGTGTAGTGCGGCCCTTCGAGCACCCCGTCAGCGTGGCTGTCGCGCTCGGCGGCCCCTTCGGCACCGAGCACGCCGGGGATATGCCGCACCACCGCATCCACCATGATCATCGCTGGTAGTTCGCCGCCTGTGAGCACGTAATCGCCGATGCTGATCTCGTCGGTGATGACGAGTTCGCGCAGGCGGTCGTCAATGCCTTCGTAACGCCCGCAAACGATGATGAAGCGCTCACGCTGTGCCAACGACACCGCGATCTCATGCGAGAACAGGCGGCCCTGCGGCGTCGTGAGGATGACGGGTGTTTCTGGCGGTGCATCGCTCAACAGCGCTTCGACGGCACGCAGCAGCACATCCGCCTTCATGATCATGCCGCCGCCGCCGCCGTAGGGGGTATCATCGACGATGCGGTGCTTATCGACGGTGTAATCGCGGATTTGGTGCAGCCGTAGATCGAGCAGGTGCCGGTCGCGGGCCTTCCAGAGCATACTTTCCGTCATCGGCCCGGTGAACATCTCCGGGAACAGCGTCAGAATGTCAACGCGCATGGTACCACCTCCCTGGTGGCTCCATTGTAGCTTGCACTGGACGGTAATCAACCGCATAATTCGGCGGCGCATGTCCGCAGGTCGAAAGCTAGCGTACACCGACAGATGAGCAAACGAGAGACTGTTGCACTCAGGGGTTTGTGGCTGATCGCCGTGCTGCTGGGCGCGTGTAACCTGACAGCGGCACCGACAGCGACGCCGCTCCCGACGGTGAGCGTCCCCCTCGTCGAATTTTTGGAACCGTCGGCAGATCTGGTGGTTGCCGAGGGGACAGAAATCCAGATCGTGGTGTTGGCCCGCGATCCCGGCGGCGCGGGGATCGCGCGGGTGGTGCTGCTGGTCGATGATCAGCCACATAAGGAAGCGGAACCCGTCGCCAGCGCTGCCGACGCGGTGTGCAGCGGGCGAATGAATTGGCTGGCGATTGGGGCCGGGCTGCATTCGTTCGAGGCGACCGCCTATCGCGCGGATGGCACGGCCAGCACCCCCGTTGCGCTCCGTGTCGAGGTTGTCGCTGCGGCAGACGCCGGGCCGTGATCGTGTAGAATAGACAACAAACACCGGATGACGAACTGAACGATGACGAAGGCGAGATCATGGCTTATCTTCTGCGTCCATACGCAGCCCCACGCAAAACTGAACTGACTCCGCGCGAGATCCAGCATTTGGAGCGGCACTTCGCCGCTGATAGCATTGAGATCAACATTGATGGCGAACCCATCGATTACGGCCACATCGACGAGGTGGAAGTGGCGCAGGCGGCGCGGGTCAGTGCGTTGTCTGGCTGGCTGGTGAAGAATCTGTTTTACGGCGGCGAACGGTATCATGTGGGGGTGTATTTTGGGCGCGGTGAATTGGTGCTGCCGAATCTCACGCTGAATGCGGCCAAATACGTTGTGCAAATTATCGCCTATTACTCACACAAGCCGATCCGCTATACCGGCCCCGATGGCTTGTCGCCGCTGAGCGAGGATTAGCCGTCCATGCGCCGCCTGATCGCTTTGCTGGTCGGTTGGTGTGGGCTGCTGGCCGCCTGCACCCCGCCCGCAGATCCGCCGGGTGTGTGGAGCACGCCGATCACGCTGGCGCAAGCTGATCAAACAGACGCCCCGGCACTCGCGCCCGCTGATAAGATGGTCACAGCGATCTGGGTGGGGGCCGATGACGCCGGGGTGCATCACGACGCGGTGCAACTGCGCGGCCCAGATGTGACACCGACGGTGGTGCTGCCGCTACCACCCAACCGACCCACCGCCCAGCAGATCATCCCGGCGGATGATGATGCCATGCATCTCTTGTGGCTCGATGCGCTCGATCCGCCGGACGACGACCCCGGCGCTGCACCGATCACGCGGCTGTATACGGCGCTGATCCGCCCCGATCTGACCATCGAGCGCGGCCCGACGCCCGTCGCGGATGGGTTGGCGCTGCGTTACGATGCGGTGCCGGATGGCGACGGCGGCGTGTGGGTCGTGTGGAGCGGTGACACGATCACGGAGCCAGCGATTGACCTGCGCCGCATTGATGCGTTGGGGCGTCCGCGCCCGCCTGCACAGCGGATCGCAGACAACGCTGAGTGGCCCACTGTGGCCCGTGCCGCCGACGGATCGCTGCATGTCTACTGGTTGAGCTTGACCAGCGGGCAGTTGATGGCGGCGTGGCTGTTCGATGGTGCGCTGCTCGAACGGCGCGCGCTGACGGGCGCGGTCAGCTTACGCCCTGGTGATCGGCTGATGACGATGGCAGCGGGGCTGGATCGGGCACACGGCTATGTGTTCTGGAACATCACGCGCGCCGAGTCTGGGCCGGAGACGTGGCTCGCGAGTGGGCTGCCGACCGCTGCGAACTGGAATCCGCCGCGCTTGCTCACGCTTGATCCGGCACTCGGTGCGGATTTCGAAACCGACTTCCGGACAGCGCTGGTGCATCAGCCGGCTCCAGCGCAGGGGACGACGGATGATCAGGCGGTGCGCTGGGTGTCGCCGCTCATGGGCAGCGGGCAGCACGATGCGCTGCCCATCGCCGCCGAGACAGACGACGGCTTAGGCGTCGCCTACCTGCGTGGCGGGGAGATCGCCGCGTATGAATTGGTGGTGCCCGGCGTGCGCTTGATCGGCTCCCCTGCGCTGCACGCCGATGCCGACTTGAATTTGTTCCTCGCCTGGGCGCAGCCCCACCCAAACGCTGCCGCTGATTTGCGGCTGATCACTACCCGCCGCTGATCCGCGCCGATCAGCCGCTGGCGCGGAAGCGCACCCGGTATGAGATCGTCGTTTGCTGGCCGTCGGGCGTGGTGCAGGGGACGGCTTGCAGCGGCTGATCGATTGGCTGGGATTGGCCGGGCATATCGATGATGTAGCTTTGGCCCGCTGTCATCTGGAAATCGGCGTAAGCGGGGCCGCGCTCCGGCTTCAGCCCGGTGAAGAAAACGCTCTCCCCACCACCGCCGCGCGCCCGAATCGCCTGGCCGGGCACGCCGACACTGCCGTTCAATTCGTACACATACACCTCGATCAAGCCGGAACGAGCGACGTCGCAGAACGTGTTGGCATCGATCAAAGCAAAGGTGTTCTGCGGCGGCACCGTCGGGATGATCACCTGCACGGGCGATGCTGTCGGGCGGAGCACAGGCGTGAGCGTCGGAGTTTTCGATGCCGGCGGCGTGAGCGTTGGGGTCGGGTTTTGCGCCAGTGCCGGGATCGTTGGGGCTGCAGGGGGCACGCCGATCAGCTCGTCTGCGCAGCCGGAACGCCCCTGCGGCCCATAAAAACGCATCATGCTGTACAGCGCATTGAGTCCGCGCTCGGTATCCGCATAACCGGAGGTTGCCAGATCGCAAGCGGTATCGGCGACGGCCTGAATCGGGTCGCCTTCGAGCTGCAAGTTCACCAGCCGGTCGACCGCCCGGATGACATCGCCGTCGTTGGCATAGCTCAGCGTGATCGCGACGATGTAATGGGTCTTGTCTGCGGGGTTTAACTGCGCGGGGGCGGTATCGAACTCGACAACCGGATTGACCGACCACGTGTAGAACAGCCCGCCGCTGATGCCCAGCATCAGCCCCAGAATCGCGCCCACCCACGAGATCGGGGCGCGCCGCCGCAGATACTTGCGGGCGATTCGGGCGCGGGACGGCGGTACATCGGCAGCGTTGTACCCGCTCATGGGCCAAGCTCCGGCGCGCTCACCAGTTGATACGGTGCCATCAGCGGCGTCAGTCGATCAAAGGCGGCGGCGAAGGCGACCAGCGCCCGAATATCCGCGACAGCGCGCGAATTGTTGATAAAGCGTTCGGTCACAGTTTGCACGTGGCCGGGTACATCGTCAATGCCCAGTACCCGCAAGCGTTCCTCAGCGCCGATGCGGTCGCCGTTAGCAAGATAGCCGTTGGCGATCATCAAGGTGTAATCGTCCTTGTGAATTTCCGCGAGCGCACTGGCGGGGCTGTCCACATATTCCACCGGGAACTGCCACCAACCCAGGTAAATCCCAATCCCCGCGCCGATGATCAACCCGACGATCAGGGAGACGAAAAAACGCAGCATACGACCTCAAGCGCGTCTAGTGACGATCAAACGATGGTTGAGGGCTATCTTAAACGGAGTGCTGGGTTTGCGCAAAGGGTGAATGGGGCTGCGCTGCGCCGCGATCACCCGCTGCGCGCCACCGCAACCAGACACTTCAAATAAGCGCCCTCTGGGAAGCCGACCGGGTGATCCAGCGCGTGCCCGGTGCGGCTGATCGTCTCCAACGGACGCCCTTCAGCCTCAGCGGCATGGGTGATCGTGGCGAAGAAGCGCTCCGCCGTCACCTGGCTGGAGCACGAGGCCATCACCAATATGCCGCCATCAACTAGCAGCGCGAGCGCCAGCCGTGCCAGGCGGGTATAGGCGGCCAGCGCCCGCTCGATTTCGGCAGCCTGTTTTGCAAACGCTGGCGGATCGACGATCAGCATGTCGAATTGCGCGCCGTCGGTGCGGAGTTGATCCAACCCGTCGAAGGCATCAGC
>JAADYY010000459.1 GCA_010092805.1 Chloroflexota bacterium
AGTGTGTGCGCCAGCGTATCGTGCATCTCGCGCGCCAGCCGGTTCCGTTCTTGGGTGACCGCGAGCTGCTCTAAGGTGGTGGCGTAATGCGCCAGTTGCGCGTTTTTCTCCGCAAGCTCCTGGCGCTGCTGGCGCTGTGCCTGCGTGATCCGCACAACGATAAACCCGGCCACCAGAAACAGGGTCAGCCGGATGGCACCGTGCCCTGCATGGCTGCTGATCACCGGTTCCCCCGCAGTGGTGATCGTCGCCAGCAAAACCGGGAGCAGCGACGTTCCGAAGGCGTAAGCAAGCAGCGTGCGGGTGCCGTACTGCAAGCTGATGAGCATCGCGGGCGGGATCAGCCACAGATACAAGCGCGCAGGCTCGGCGGGAGCAGCATGGCTGATCCACGCTAGATGGACATGGAGTGCCGTAGCGGCAGCATCGGCCACCAGTGGCCCCACGGAAATAATCGCCAGGGCACCCGGCAGATAATCGCGCCCCAACCAACGCTGTAGCGGTTGGGACAACAGATAGATCAGCAATCCACCGCTGATCAACCAGGCGAACAGCGAAAAGTAATCGCGCGGCACTGTACTCGCAAATGCACACACGCTCACTGTCAGCACCGCCCACATGGCCCCAACGAATACCCGGAATACCGGCAGCAGCCCCGGCTCCAACGCACCCGCCGCCGCTGATTTTGCGCTGATCATTGGCACAGACTGCCCCTGCCTCACTTTCGCACAGCGATCCAGTTCATCATAGCACGAACTCCCCCGCGGCGAGGATGCAGCGTTGCACCTGCACCCATGATCAGGCGCACAATCTTCGTGGCGGCCACACACAATGACCGATGCGCACCGCCACTCACGGCGCGCCGCCAGCCGATGCTACGGTAAAGGCAGGTTGACGCGAACGCAGCGCCCAACGCAAGACATCAATCAAGCTGCGTCATGCAAGTCACCCCAAATTGTGTCTAGCAAGTTCATCAAGCTCAACGAGGAGAAAGTCTCATGTTCAAAGGTTGGCTGGCTGCGCTCACGTTGCTGGTACTGCCGCTGGTGGCGTGTAACACCACCTTTCAGGTCAGTGTCGATGAGGAGAACACCACCATCACCATGACAATGGGGGAAAGCGATGTCGCTGCCCTGATCACCCCGATTTTGGAGGGCGGCGAGCAGTCGCAGCTTTCCAACACCACCGTTGATCTGCGCCCTGGCGAGATCTTTGTCAGCGGCGATGTGCGCCCGGAACCGGCTGGGCCGACCTACCCCGGCAGCCTGGGGATTCGCATCGCTGCCCAGAACGGCGATCTGGTCGTCGAGCTGACTTCGCTTGATTTCGCCGGATTCGAACTGAACCAGCAAACCATCAGCCGCATCAATCGGGACATCGCTGACGGGTTGGCGCAGGCGGCGACTCGTAACAACGGCCAGGCCCGCCTAACCGACATCACGATCACCAATGATACGCTGTCCATGACGCTGGTCGCGCCGCGCCAGCAGTAGCCGACACCAACAGCAATGGTCAACACGGATGTCGGGTGCAGATCATCAACCGCACCCGACATTTTCGATTCTGGCATTCTCGCGCTGATCGGGCGGTTACTGCCCCATGCCCATCATCAGCCGATCATAAACCGGAACGGCGACCGTCAATTCCCGCCCCGATTCGAACGTCAGCGTGAGTCGAAGCGCCTGGCCAGGGATGAGATCGCGCCGTAAGTCCATCAACATCACGTGCAGGCCGCCCGGCTGCAACGTGACGATCTGGCGACTGGGCAGATCAATCCCTATGATCGGGTTCATGCGCATCACGCCCGCATCATCGATCTGCGTCTCGTGGATTTCGACGACCCCCGCAACGTCTGTCGCTGCCGCGATCAAGCGGTCATCCGCACCGCGATTGAGAATCTCCATGTACACGCCGCTGACGCCGCCGGCCATCGGCATCTCGCCGCCCATCTCGCCCATATCAGCCATCGGCATTTCGGTGGCTTCGGGGGCCATCTCGCCCATATCAGCATCGGTCACGGTCGGGCGCGCCCAGGGTGTGATAATGGCAATGTCATTGGCTTCGGGCGGTTCCTGCCGCACCAGCGACCCAATGATCAGGTCGAGCGTCTCGCCCGTCGCCGCACCGCCGTCGTCCAGCAGTTCGAACGTCAGTGTCACGTTGAGAGCCTCACCGGGGAAAAGATCGCGCTGCAAATCCATCAGCATCACGTGGAAACCGCCGGGTTCGAGCACCGCTTGCCCACCTGCCGGGATCTCCAGGCCGGAGATGGCGTTCATCCGCATCACGCCAGCGTCATCGATCTGCGTTTCGTGAATCTCGACGATCCCGGCGACCTCTGCCGACGCCGCCACCAAACTCAACCCAGTGCCGGTGACGTTCTCAATGATCATGTAGGTGCCGCTCACATCAACGCCGCTCATGGTGCCCATGTCCATGCTACCCATGTCATCGGTCATGGGCGGCTCGGTCGCTTCAGCCTCTGGCATGGTCGCCGTCGCCCGCGTCCACGCCCCAGTGATGATGATTTCACCGTCGGTTTGGGCGGTCGTCGGCACTGCGAACACCCCGACAAGTACCACAACCAACCAGAGTTTGAACAGATTACGCATATGTTTTCTTCCTCATCAACGCGAACATACATTCTCGATGCCACTCAGTTTGTGAAGCATCACACAAACCCTGACACATTATATCATTTTCACTGCAAGGTTTTCACCTACAGGCAATCAGGGCAATCGCATCAAATTGGTGCTGCGGTTTTGGTCGTTTGTGGCCCGGTACTGCCCTCACCCCGGCGCTGCGCGCCACCCCTCTCCCCGCGAAGCTGTGGGAGAGGGGTGAATGCGCTTTAGACACGCATGTTTATTAAATGATTTTGCCAGGCGC
>JAADYY010000460.1 GCA_010092805.1 Chloroflexota bacterium
AAACAGGCGGGCCGCTGGTGCTGATCGTGGATGACGAACCGACGGCCCTCCAGTTGATGCGCGACTACCTGGACGAGAACATCTACCAGGTGGTGGGCACCCACAGCGCTGATCAAGCGCTTGACTTGGCGCGCCATTTGCAGCCAGACTTGATCATCACCGACGTGCTGATGCCCGGCATCAACGGGTGGGATCTGCTGCGGACGTTGAAGCGCGACACCACCACCGCCCAGATCCCCGTGATCGTCTCGACCGTCCTCGATCAAGCGAGTCAGGGGCGAGATCTGGGTGCGGTTGGGTATTTGAGGAAGCCGGTGGAGCGCGATACGCTGCTGCGCGAGGTCGAAACGGCCTTAGGTGGGCGGCAGCGGCGGCAGGCGTGAGATCTGATAAAGCAAACGCCACCCAGGGGATGGGTGGCGTCTCGAAGTTCGCCGGGCAGCCGTCAACGGCGGGGAGCTTGCGTTGTGGCGCGGTCCCCGGCAGCAACCCCGATGGATGGGGTTCTGTGAAGATGACAACGGGGAAAGTGGTGTACCGCGTTGTATGCTGATGATGGCACGAACCGCCCTGCCCGGCTAGTGACAAACGTCACAAATGCGACGCAGCGGTGTCATCGTTGGCAGCACCCACCGCTTGTGATCCCACTATACGTGGGCTAAGATGATCAATTGCGAGCCGTCGTCGCACAGAAACGACGCGCACTATCCGCGCACTATCCGCGCACTATCAAGGAGAAAACCGCAGATGACAACCGGAGCCGCAGCCGGAATGATGACGGGGCCGCAGGGCCTGTATTTTGAGGCGTTCAGCGTGGGGCAGGTGATGGTCACGCGCGGGCGCACCATCACAGAAGCTGATCTGGTGCAGTTCGCAGGGCTAACGGGCGATTACAACCCCATGCACACCGACGCGGAGTACATGAAAGGCCACATGCTCGGCCAGCGCATCGCGCATGGGATGCTCACGCTCAGCTATGCGGTCGGGCAAGCCTATCAACTCGGCTTCATGGAGCGAACGGTGCTGGCGTTTCGCGGCCTGGAGATGAAATTCAGCCAACCTGTGTACATTGGCGATACGCTGCACACCGAACTGACCGTTCAGGAGACCAAGCCGGCCCGACGTTTGGGCGGCGGCTTGATCACCCTTGGCATCAAGATCATCAATCAGGGCGGCCAGACCGTCCAATCCGGCACATGGACGGTGCTGATTGCGTCACAGCCCGACGCCGAGTCTACCGACGCCGAGGCGTGAGTCGCGGGCGCTCAGCTCGCTTTGAGCGCCGGGGCGAGCAGTTCCGCCGCCATGAGGGCAGCAGTGGGCAGGGTCACGGCGAAGACCGCGCCCCCTTCCGGCTGATTGCTGACGCTGATCGTGCCGCCGTGCGCCTCAACCGCCAGCCGGCAGAACGCCAGCCCCAACCCGAAGTTGCGCGCAGACTTTTCGGCGGTCACCTGGAAGAACTTGTCAAAAATCTTGTCCTGGTATTCCTGCGGGATGCCAGGGCCAGTATCGCTCACCGCGATCTGCACGCCGTCATCGGTTGGCACCGCATCCACCATGATGTGACCGCCGGGCGGGGTGTGTTTGCTGGCATTCTCAATCAGGTTGATGAGCACCCGCGTGATCACGTCAGGGTCAATTTGCATGGGCGGTAGCTGGTCGGCGTTGAAGAACGTCAGCGACTGGCGCGCGGCTTCCGCTGTCGGGCGCGTCTGCTGCTCAACCAGCGCCAGCAGGTCAGGCAAGGCGGTGGGGCGGCGGTTCAGAATCGTGCGGCCCTCTTCCAACCGCTCCAGATCCAGCATCCCCTGCACCATCTGCGTCATCCGGTGGGCGCTGGCTAACCCCAGATCGAACAACTCGTCCAGCCGGTTGTCGTCGAGATCGGGCACCAGCCGCCGTAGCCCACTGAGACTGAGCTGCACATTCTGGATGGGCGCGCGCAGGTCGTGATAGATCATCGCGGTGAGATCGCGGCGCAGGCGGTCGGTCTGCTGGCGCTTTGCGCTCTCGCGGCGGGCTTGCTCATAGCGGCGATGATAGTAAGCGGCATTGGACTGTGCGGTCGAAAACAGGCGCGCATTGCGCAACGCCGCCGCCACCGCCGGGCTGAGTTCCATCAGCCAATCGACCATCGCCTCGTTGAAATGATCGATGTCCGGGTGAATGAGGATCAGCACGCCTTCAAGCTGATCGTCGATCTGAATGGGCAAACCGAGCGCCGCGCCTGTCTGCGGCCACGCCTGTATCGGCTGCGGCCAGCGCAGATCAGTCGAAAGATCGCGGATGGCAACCGGGCGGCGGCTGTGCATCACAAAGCCGATCAACCCCTGACTGACAAGCGCCGTCCAGAAGGCATCGGCATCATCTTCACCGGGCATGGCCAGGCCAATCGCCCGCGCGGCATCTACACGATGCTCGGGGTCGAGCATCACAAACGCCCCCATCTCGACGTCGACAGCGGCGGCCACCAGCGTTAGCGCTGTGTTGAGCAGTGCGCCCTGATTCAAGCTTTGGTGGTGCAGCGCGCCCAGAATTTTAAGCTGCCAATCGCGCTGCGCACATGTCTGAGTTGACATCGTAGAATTGTCCATCAGTTGAGCTTATCAATAACTTCATCATACCCCAACTGTGGCTCAACTTCCGCGACAGAATCCTAATTCTTTATGAATCCAAACACATTTTCACGAATTGCGCCGCTGCATGATCTCAAAGATCAGCTTGTGGAAGCTGCGGCGTGCGTTCTCAGCATCATAGCTGATGGCGCGCAACCGGCTCAGTTCACCGGGGTACGGGCGCACCTGCTCGTAAACGAGTGGAATGATCGGCTTGTCGCGGCGTTGGAAGTAGCGGTATTCCATTTTCACATGGTTAGAGTCGAGGGACTGCGGCGAAACCACCAACACCATCAGCCAGCACTCCTCAAGCGCCAACTCAACGGCGTGCCGCCACTCGTCGCTGCCCTCCGCCATGTACTGATCCACCCACACATGCAGCCCCGCATCTTCCAGGTTGATCACCAGCGGCGCGACGTATTTTTCCCACTCGTCGCGGGCATACGCGACAAAAATGTGGTCGAGCAGCGCGCCGGGCGTCTGTCCGTTGACTGCGACCGCCGCATTCTCATAGGTGTCTTGGCTGCCAAACGAGATCTCACCCATCGACGGGCGCGCGACCTCAGTGACACTCTCCGGCGGGCGTTCGCTCAGCCGCTGCATAAACTGCAGTTGTACCCGCGTCCCCATGCGGATCACGTCGTCGGCTTGCAGCAGGTGGGGCTGCTTGAGGCGCTCGCCGTTGATGAACGTGCCGTTGGTGGAGTGCAAATCCTCAACGAGATAGCCCTGCGGCGTGCGGTACAACCGCAGGTGTTGACGGCTGATCTCCGGGTCTTGGACCACGATGTCGTTGTTGAGATCACGCCCCAACGAAACGGTCGGCTCGCTGAGCATGTAAACATGACCGAGGGCTGGCCCCTGCGTCATCATCAGCCCATAGCGATGCGCATCATCGACGGGGGTAGCGGGCGCAAACGTGTGATTGCTGGGCATGACGACCGACTGCCCGTTCACCACATGGGTGCGCTCATATTCGAGTGTGATCGTGTCGCCGAGTTCGATCAGGGAGCCGGGTTGCAACAGCCACCCACCGATCACGCGCTGCCCGTTGACAAACGTCCCAGCCGCCGAGTTCTGATCGCGAACTTCGTAATCGTTCATCAGGCGCAGCAGGCGGCAGTGCTCCTTGCTGACCTCATTGTCGTGGATGATGATGTCGTTCTTGCGACCACGCCCGATTGAGACCTCGTCGGCCTCAAGCTCGTATATCGCCCCTGGAGTTGGGCCTCGGCGCATAATTAAGCGATACATAGGGCCAACCTGTCACACGCGCAATCTTCATTGTTTGAATATTAACAGAACTACGTGTTTCTGCATAGACAGGCCTTTGTCCTGAATTGTTTACACTTGTGAACCCCAGGTTTAGATGAGTGTCGCTAATACCCCATCCAAGAGCAACCCTGCGCCGCGCGTTCGTGCCGCAGCGAAATCGGCGGCGGGCAACACAGCCGCAAAGCGCGGGCACAGATCCGCGTCGCACAGTTCCAGCAGCCAGGTTTCGCTGGCCGGGTGGGCCAGAACCAGCCCCAGCAGTTCCGCGCCGCGTTCCGCCTGACCGACGAGCAGCGCGTGCCAGGCGAACCCGGCCAGCGCGTTCAGCGTGCGCGGCAGCGCGCCAATGTCCTGCGCCAACCACAGCGCCCCCCGCAAATACTCACGGGCGCTGTCGGGTATGCTGCGCTGCAGCGCGATGAACCCCAGGTTGCTCAGGTTAGCAGACATTAACCAGCGGTCGCCGCTCATCTGCGCCAGCGTCAGGCTTTCGTAGTAATGTCGCCGTGCAGCCTCTTGATCACCGAGCCACGCCAGCGCGAAACCCAGGTTGTGCAGCGCGTTCGCCATCGTCCAGCGGTCGCCGATGGTGCGCGCCAGCAGCAAACTATCCTCAAGATAGTGCCGCGCCTCACGCGGATCGCCCTGAGTGACCGCCAGCCGCCCGCCCAATGTGAAGAGACTCTCAGCGGTCACACGACCGTCGTTCAACTCGTGACCCAGCGCCAGACTCTCGCGTGCATAGGCCTGCGCCGAATTGAGATCGCCCCGCAGCGCCGACAGCCAGCCCAGTTTTGCCAGCGTCCGCGCGATCTCCGCTTTGAGCTGCGACCGCCGCGCGATGATCAAGCTTTCCTCAAGATGGGCGCGCGCCGTCTCCCACTCCCCGCGATCCAGCGCATTGATGCCCAGCGCGCGCAGGGCCGCCGCCCGTCCGGGTTTATCGCCGCGCTCACGGGCGAGCTGCAAGCTCTGCGCCAGGTGGCGGTTGGCGTTCGCATAATCGCCGGCACCTGTTGCGCTTTCGCCCATCACGCGCAGCAAGCGAATCTTTTCACGCGGCGGGTTGTCTGCCGGGAACAAATTCAGCGCGCGCTCCCCCATGATCAGCGCGTTTTCGTACATCGCCACATCGAAGGCTTCGACCGCCGACCGATAGGCGTACTGCGCTTCACGCACAGTGTCGCCGGCGGCGTGCCAGTGCTCCACAAGCACATCGGCCCAGCCTTCGCCGCCGGGATAAACCACTTCAATGGCTTGAGCCACCTGCCGATGCAGACTCTGCCGCTCCGCCGCCTCGAGATCGGCGATCAGGGCTTCGCGGAGTTTTTCGTGCGAAAAGCGCCACCGCCCGTCGAACACCTCAAGCACGGCGGCATCCGAGCAGGCCGTCAGCCAATCTTCCAGCGTCATCGTCGATCCAGCGGCTGCCCCCGCCGCCCGCAGCACCTTGACATCAATGTGCAGCCCGGCAACCGCCGCCAATTTGAGCAGCAGCCGCGCACGCTCCGGCACCCGGCTGAGGCGGCGGCGCGTGACCTGCCGGATGCCGCCCGCGACGATCCGCGTGGGCAGCGTGATGAACTCGATGTCGTCGATGCGCCCGGCCTCTTCGGCCAGCGCCCGCGCCACCTCCACCAGAAAGAAAGCGTTACCCTCCGTCTCGCGGTACAGCAGATCGAGCACATCGGAGTTACGGCCCGCTTTGCCCAGCATCGACGCGCTCAGCCGGGCAATCGCCGAATCATCCAGGCGGTGCAGCTTGAGCAGCGTCATTCCCGCCAACGTGTCCGGCAGGTCGGGGCGTTCGTCGTCGCGGTAGCTGCCTACGAGCAGCAGCGGCAGCTGATCGACCGCCTGCGTCAGCGCCGTGAGGGTCGCCAGGCTCTCGCGGGCGTGGTCGGCTTCCCACTGCAAATCTTCGAGCAGCAGCACGACCGGGGCCGGCTGCCGGCTCAGCACAGCGATGATCGTCTGCACCAGCCGGTCCTGACGCGGTTTGCTCGGCAGTTCCGGCGGATCGGGCAGCGGCTGCGGCCCTTCGTCTGGGTCGGCCAACAGCGCGTCCAGATCGGGGATGATGTCTTTAAGCACGCCGCTCTCCAGCCGGCTGAGTGTGGTATTCAGCAGCAGCGGGCGCAGCAGCTCGCGCCACAGTTGATACGTCGGGCCGCCTTCGCGGCGGCTGTGCCCGCGCACCACCACCGCCCCATCAACCAGCGCCTGCGAGCGGAGTTCGTCTAAGAGCCGCGACTTCCCGACGCCGCTTTCGCCGCCCACCAGCCACGCGCTGCCAGCGCCATGCAGCGCAGCAGTGAGCGCGGCGGTCAATTGGCGCAGTTCGGCATCGCGCCCGACGAACGTCGCCGCCTGTAGATAGCTGTCGCGGATAGCCGCCGTCTCAAACGGGATCGGTCGCCCGACCGCACCGCACAACGCCACGATCACATCGTAGGCGTTCTGGAAGCGGTCGTCTGGGTGCCGCGCCAGCAGCCCGTCGAGGATGGCTTTCATTTGCGCGTCAATGCCCAGCCGCTGTACATCGGGCGTGCTGGTGAGCGCTTGCAGCAGCAGTTCGTTGAGGTCTTCGGTGCTGAAGGGATGCGAGCCAGCCAGCAGTTCATATGCGATCAAGCCGACGGCATAGAGATCCGACGCTTCGCTGGCCGGGTCGCCGAGCAAAATCTCCGGCGCCAGGTAGGCCAGCGTGCCGGAAAGCTGGTTGCGCTCGCCGTTGACGTGCTCGCGGGTGACCGCGATCCCAAAGTCGAGCACTTTCACCCGCCCATCGAGCACGCGGAGGTTGTCCGGCTTGAGATCGCGATGCACGATGCCGCGCCGGTGTAGGTAGGCGACGGCTTGCAGCATCTGCACCAGCAAATCGAACTGCACCGCCAGCGGCTGCCCACGCCCGGCCTGCACGATGGTCTGTGTCGCTTCGAGCAGTTCCATCGTGAAGTACGGTTGGCCTTGTGCATCGAAGCCATAATCCAGCACCGTGATAATGTTGGGGTGCCGCAGCGAAGCCAGCGTCCGAAATTCGTTGGCGAGCATCAAGCGGAAATCGGCGCTGCTGTGGGTGTGCGGCGCAAACCGCGAGACGACCTGCGCGCTCAGTTCAACCCGCTTGAGGGCGACGATCTGCCCGGTCAAACGGTCATAGGCGCGGTACACCGTCCCCATCGCGCCGCGCCCAATGGTATCCCGGAGCGCGTAGCGGTGCCCGATGCGCGGCAGAGCATCCGGACGTTCTGGCAGCGTCACCATCGCAGCTTGATCAACCTATCCAGCTCAAAGCCATTCCCAAGTCATCTCTATTGTAATCCCGGCTGGCCGGATCGCACCTTAACTATTCTATTGCAAAAGTTTGAGTATAGTTATGAACTCGCTAAAGTTGGGTAGGGCAGCACGCGCGCCGCTGGGCCGCTGCCCCACCGCACCCGCTGACGACTACGCCCCGTTGATCGTTTCCAGACCGGGCGTCTCGAGCTGCTCCAGCGCGGCCTCGACGGTCAAATCGTCGTGGATCAGCGCGCGCATGACGCGCATCATCCGCTGCGGGTCGGGCGCTTGGAACACATTCCGCCCGATGAACATGCCGTGTGCCCCGGCATCGAGCGCGCCGCGCACCATCAGCAGCGCTTCACGCGGGGTTGGCGTTTTCGGCCCCCCCGCGATCAAGACCGGGCGGAACGCCGCCGCTGTCACCTGCCGGAAGCTGTCGGCAGCGCCGCTGTAATCTGTCTTGAGGATGTCCGCGCCAAGCTCGCAGGCCATGCGCGCCCCCAGCGCGATGTATTCGGCGTTGTAAGGATCGTCGCCCACCAGTTGGCCGCGCGGCATCGGCTCGATGATGCAGCCGATCCCCAGTGCCTCGCAATCCTGCGCGACGCGGGCGACGTGCTCCACCTGCTGCGCTTCGGCGTCCGGGTCGCCGTACCCGATAAACATGTAAACCAGCACCGCATCCGCGCCCAGCCGGGCCGCATCTTCCACCGCCGCGATCAGCCGACCGCGCCCCTCCTGATAGCCGAGCATGTGCGGGTCACGCCAGCGGTCGGTCCAGTCCAGCCGCATGATCAAGCCCGGCGCGCCGCGCCCAGCGAACACGCTCGCATACGTGCGCGCGACGCCCGGTGCGACCAAAAACGCATCCGCCCCGGCTTCGGCGAGTTGCTCGAGCATTTCACCAGGCCGCACGATCCCAGGGATCTGCCCGATGTGCAGCCCGTGATCGAAGGCGATCACAGCGGCGCGGTTGCTGCGCGGGTCGATCACGCGGCCCAGACGAATCTGCTTGCCCGCATTGGGTAGGGTATAGTTAGGGTGATTGTTGTCCATAAAACGCACTCCTTTGCTCATCGTGACTCGTGGCGGCGCATTCGGCACCACACGGCGAGTGATCGATAATAAATTCATCATATTCCCTACCGACGTTTATGCGGAGATTGAGATTGTGTCAATGTTTGGTTAAGCTTCAATCCATCGCAGCCAGATCGATCAGATTCCGGCGCGAAGCGATGGCCCACAAGGCTTGCGCAATCCCCGTAGATGCGCTTTACTCACCAA
>JAADYY010000461.1 GCA_010092805.1 Chloroflexota bacterium
CCGGCAACACACAAACCGTTCGCGCTATCTACGTGGACTGCGACGCCGACACGCTGCTCATCCTCGTCGATCCGGCTGGCCCGGCGTGCCATACCGGCGCAGTCTCATGCTTCTTTCGCCCGCTAGCTGGATCGCCAGGACAGCACCAATGACTGACATGCTGACCGAACTTCAGGCGATCATTCGTGACCGTCAGCAGAGTCCGCAGCCGGGCAGCTACACCAGCAAGCTGTTCGACGCGGGGATCAACCGAATTGCGCAGAAAGTCGGCGAAGAAGCCACCGAAACGATTGTCGCTGCGCTCGGCCAGGGCCGTGACGAACAGATAGCCGAGATCAGCGACTTGTTCTATCATACGCTCGTGCTGATGGCACAATTGGGCATCAGTCTCGATGACATCAACGCCGAACTGCGGCAGCGGCACCAGCCAAAGTGATCTGCCTGTGGGCGGTCGTCGCTGACCGCCCTTCCACACCCGACGGGGAGCGCTGAGCTTTACGATTCTGGTGCTGGGGGGATGGTAGCGGCGGCTTCAATTTCAGCATCGGCGGGTTCCAGCCGCACCACACGCGACCACACCCAGCCCAATTCGCCGTCTGGCAGTTCGACGAGGTACCACACCTGCGCACCCTCGCCCGCCTGCGCGATCACAGCCAGCGTTTCGCCAATGGGTACACTCGCGACGCTCTCGTAGCGTGTGCCCGGCCCGCTGCGTGCGTTTGTGGACTGCGACGTGACCGTAGCGGTCGCGCCCTCAGCCGCAGCATCGCCATTTTCGCCTGCGGCTGCCGCCTCATCAGTCGCATCCGCAGCCGCCGCGCCATTGGCACCATCGGGGGCCGGTTCCGGCGTGTCCGAGGCAGCCTCCGTCGGTGCCTCGGTTGGAGCTTCGGTTGGCGTATCAGTTGGGGCGGTCGTTGGGGTTGCTTCCGGCTGGCACGCCGCCACAAGCACAGCCACCAACAGCAAAGCTGCAAAGTTCGTCATCCACTTGAAATTCAGCATTTTTGTCACCATCTCCATGTTTCCATCCTTTCTCACACAAACGACATTGAGGTAAAACCGCAAGACAGCCCGGTATAAGACCATAAATCGGCGGGTTCTGCCAGATTTTTGGTGATAATTTAAACCGACTTCACACGATCTTTACGCGCTCAATTCAAGCTTGATCGTCTGGCAGACACGGAGTATGCTCTGCGCCCGATTTATCGATGCCGTTGGAGAACACCTTGTGGCCCCAACCGATCTGTTCGTGGCCGAGACGACCTTTTTTGTACGCTATGCAGAAACCGATGCGATGGGCATCGTTCATCACGCCAGCTACATCGTTTACTTTGAGGAAGGCCGCAGCAATTACGCCCGGCAGCGCGGCAGCGACTACGCGCTTATCGAGCAAAGCGGCCATTATCTGGCCGTCTCCGAAATCAGCGCGCGCTACCTGAAACCTGTGACTTACGGCCAACAGATTACCGTGCGCTGTTGGCTCGCTGCGATGCAAAGCCGGTCACTCACCTTTCAGTACGAAATCGTCACCGCCGCAGATGACGCGCGCTGTGTCACCGGGCTTAGCAAGCACATCTGCATCACACATGACGGCCACGTGACGACCATCCCGGCGGAGTGGCGCGCGTGGGGTGGCACACAACCGCCGCGCCCCCAAAATTCGTGACATTCCTCACCCCAACAAAGGTTAATCATCCTTTAGCGTATGTGGCGCGTAGGGTAAAAAACGACTAACATTAATCGTCAATGGTCAGAATCTGTCTGTATTGTAGACGTTTAGTTGCTGCGGCAACCAGACGTGTAGTCGTCTAAAACAAATTGTGAATTAGAAACGAAAGCAATTGAAAATGGAGTTCGGAAAAATGGTTACTTATACTGACAAGCCGTGGCTTGAGCGCTACGACAATGGCGTCCCAGCCAGCCTGCAACCCTATCCGCAGATGACGATACACCAATTTCTGCGCGACGCCGCCCAACGGAACCCCAATACCCCATCGCTCATCACGAGTGCCAATCTGCCCGTTCTGGGCCGCGTGGGCAGCACAATGACCTTTGCTGAGCTTGATGCCGCCTCTGATGCGCTGGCCGTCGCGCTCATCGAGATGGGGCTGAAAAAGGGCGACCGCATTGCGGTGGTCATGCCCAACATCGCCCATTACATCATCAGCTTCTTCGCTATCGTCAAAGCGGGTGGTGTGGTCGCGGCGACTAACCCCACCTACCCTGCCGAAAAGATGCAAGCGCAGATTGACGACTGCGACGCCGAAATTGTGATCACGTTGTCGCTGTACTACACCATGATCAAGGAAGTTCAGTCGCGCACGAAAGTCAAGACGGTCATCGCCGCAAAAGTGAAGGATTATCTGCCGCCGCTGGCGAAATTCCTGTTCACATTGGCACGGGAGAAGAAAGACGGCCACTACGTCGAGAAGTTGGCTGAAGGCGATCACGGCTTCCAAGATTTACTCAGCAAATACGCTGGGCAGAAACCGAACGTCGCTGTGCAACCCGACGATCTGGCGATCTTCCAATACACCGGCGGTACGACTGGCATCCCCAAGGCGGCCATGTCGCAGCACAAAGCGTTGGTCGCCAACATTTTGCAGTGCCGCTCCTTCTTGATGAGCAACGAAACCGACTCCAGCAGCCAATCTGATAGCTTCCTCGGGGCCATCCCCATGTTCCATGTTTACGGGTTGGTGACCGTTCTCGGCTTTGCGACGGCTCTGGGTGCGCCCATCTTCCTGGTACCCAACGCTCGTGACATCCCCGATGTGCTTGGGGTCATTCAAGCCTACAAGCCAACGATCTTCATGGGTGTGCCTGCGCTCTACAACGCCATCAGCAACCACCCCGATGTGATTTCCGGCAAGATCGACCTGCGCTCGATCCGCGCGTGCATCAGCGGCTCGGCACCGCTGCCCCCGGCCACCAAACGCGAATTCGAGCGCCTGAGTGGCGGCACATTGCTTGAAGGCTTCGGCATGAGCGAAGCGCCGACAGTGACTCACTGTAATCCACTCAACGGCGAGAACCGCACCAGTTCAATTGGGCTGCCGCTCCCAGATATGGAAATGCGGATCGTCAGCTTGGATGATGGCGAAACCGATCTGCCCATTGGTGAAATCGGCGAATTGGCCGTGCATGGCCCGCAGTTGATGATCGGCTATCACAAGATGCCGACCGAAACCAGCAATGCGCTGCGCGAAAAAGACGGCAAGAAGTGGCTGTTCACCGGCGACATCGCGCGCATGGATGAAGATGGCTACTTCTACATCGTGGATCGCAAGAAGGACATGGCACTCATCGGCGGGTACAACGTCTATCCCAACAACGTCGAGAAGGTGCTGGCCGAACACCCCGCTGTGCTCGAAGTCGGTGTCGCCGCTGTGCCCCACCCCGAAAAAGTCGGCCAGGATGCCCTGAAAGCCTGGATCGTGCTGCGCCCCGGTGAGACGGCCACAGCCGACGAACTCATGGAACATGCCGGGCGGTTCCTGGCCCGCTACGAAGTTCCCAGCCGCTACGCCTTCGTCGAAGAACTGCCAAAGACGGCGGTCGGCAAAACGCTGCGCCGCGAATTGGCGCGCATGGAAATCGAAATGCGCGAACAGCAGCAGGCTGCCGTCGAATAACCTACCGCTGAGATTTTTCGGCTGGTTCTGCGGCCTCGTCCGGGTCGGGTAGATAATACCCGCGATAGAACGCCCGTGCGGGGCCGCGATTCATATACCAGATCACATACATCGGTACCAGAACCGTCACAATCAAACGTACTACCAGCAGCGAACGTGCCACCTCTGTGCCGGAATCAAACACATTTAAATCCGGTGGTGTGAACAGCTCGACCAAGATCAACAAAGCGCCGATAAACCCCAACACAACCACCGCGGCAATCAGCATCAGCCGTATTGCAGGGGGGCGACCACGCCACGCCAGCACCGCAATCACCAGAAAACCAATGCCCAGTACAGCCTGCAGAAATAGCGAGCCATCCGCCAAACCCTCGATGCTCCCCCCCGTCATGCCTTCCCCCAATGCTTCCGCCGCGCGCAATCGTTGCTCAACCAGCCACACAATGGCAAGCTGCGACAGCGGCAAAATGGCGTAAAGCATCATACTCGCCAGAACGGCCAGCGAGACTCCCAACGGTCTGCCCGGTTTTGTTGTCATCATGATCACTTTCATACTATGCTATATTTTACGGCAAGATCGACACAAACTCTGTGAAAACATTTTTCGCTGTAGTTTGAAATGTTGAGTACACTCGTATTAGCAGCTTTCTAAATTCCTGTGATACAATACAGAAGGTTTACAAGATCAGAAGTGGGGGATATGTCAAAAAAATGAAACTCCACCAAATTATAGAGCGTACTTATGCCGAATTGCTCGAGCATCTCGCTCACACCAACATCGTTTTATTACATCCGCGCAGCCGCTACCGCTCAGTCTTAGTTGCCAAGCTAATCAACGCGCCAGATATGCGCGTTTTCTATTATGCGATGGGGCCAGATGACATTAACGTTGGTTCGTTCCTGTCTGGTATCACCCATGACATCGCAAATCAACATCCCACCTTTGGGCGGCACGTCAATATGTTGGTGCCCGAAGCGTATGACGATATGGATCTTCTGCTAGATACATTCGCACGCGACCTCCACGAGATTAGCACAGAACCTTATCTGATCATCCTTGACGAATACGACCGCAGCGACAGCGCCGACGATGTGCAAATGTTCATGGAGCGGTTGGTGCCCCTGCTGCCCGAAAACTGCCGCATGATCATCAACAGCCGCACGCTGCCACGTCTGCCCTGGGTATCGATGATTGCGCGCGGTGGGGCGATCCTGCTCGAAGATGAAACGCTGATTCAGGAGAACTTCTACGACATTGAGGGCAGCGGCACCCAATCGCTTGAGGTGTACGCGCTTGGCCCAGGGTTTGTGCTACTGAATGACAAGCCCATCGATACCTGGGAAGGTCACCTGCCCCGGCTGCTGTTCTTCTTCGCGCTGGATCGCCCTGTGATCACGCGCTCGGAGATTTGTCAAGCCTTCTGGCCGGAACTCGACACCGACCAAGCGGTCAACGTCTTCCATGTCACGAAACGGCGGTTGCATAAGGCGCTCGAAATGGATGTCCTGGTTCATGACGAAGGCTATTACCGCGTCAACCCGGATCTCGATGTGCATTATGACGTGATGAATTTTGTCAGCTATCTGATGCGCGGGCGCGACGAGAACAACCCAGAACGGATCGCTGCTTGGCAGCGTGCGATTGATGTCTATCGCGGGCCGTTTCTGCAAGGTCACACCGACCGCTGGATTGCCGACCGCCGCGCGGACTTCCAGACAGGGTACCTGGAGGCGCTCACCGAAATGGCCCACTATCGCCTCAACGAGGAACGCCCGGAGCAAGCCCTGGTACTGTATCAGAAGGCGCTGGTTGAAGACAACAGCCGCGAGGAATTGCACCAAGAGATCATGCGGCTTTACACGCAGCTTGGCCGCCGCAGCGAAGCCGCTGCGCACTATCATCGTCTTCAGGAAAGCTTCCAGGAGAACGGCCACGAAATCTCCCCGGAAACGCAGTCGCTGTACGCACAAATCATGGACTGAACGGCCATGTGTGCAACCAAAAATGCCTGTCGTGGTGGCAGGCATTTTTTGCACTCAATGTGTTTTCGCCGTTGCGTCAGCATTCCCACAAACAAAACGCTCCCGACAGGGGTCGAACCTGTAACCTTCGGCTTAGAAGGCCGCTGCTCTATCCTTTGAGCTACGGGAGCTTAGGGCTTGTTGATACCGTGATCATTGTAGAGCGGAGCGCACCCCCTGTCAAGCTTCCCTAAACGTGTGCACACCGTCTTCAATTTGATTTGATAACCTTGATCGGGTTACCACAGTGCGCAAGTTGTGGATGGGGGAGTATGGTGTGTGCATCAACGTCGCTAATTGCCGATTGTCCTCGCACTGAGAACGGGATATAATTAATGAAGCAAAAGGTCAATTTTGTTCTTGAGACTCTCCAAACCAACTCCAAAATCCACCTGGCGCGCTGAATCTCCCTGACAGTTGTCGAGAGGCTTGGGGCGCTTGGGTTGAGGGCCTTTTCGCTGATGATACTCTTGATGAGGACTTGACTGATATGGCGGATCAATCCACTGTGCGAAGCTATTCCGAAAAAGATATTCGTTATCTCGAGCCGATGGAGCATATCCGTCTGCGCCCCGGCATGTACGTGGGCGGCACGGACTCACGCGCGCTGCATCACCTGATTTTCGAGGTGGTCGATAACTCCATCGACGAGGCTTTGGCCGGTCGCTGTGATCAGATCGTTGTAACGCTGTATCCGGACAACATCGTCTCCATTGCCGACAACGGCGTGGGCATTCCCGTTGGCTGGAATGATGAAATGGGCATGTCCACCCTACAGTTGGTGATGACCAAAGTGGGCGCGGGCGGCAAATTCGACAGCAACGCCTACAAAGTGAGTGGCGGTCTGCACGGTGTGGGTGTGTCCGCAGTCAACGCCCTTTCGGAAGAATTGACCGCACAGATTCACCGCGACGGCCATGTTTGGCAGCAGACGTATAATGCTGGTAAGCCGCAGTCGGATGTCGTGAAGATGCGCCCGCTGGAACCCGGTGAAAGCACAGGCACGATCATCACGTTCAAGCCCGATTTCGCGGTGCTGGAGCGCAACGAGTTCAGCTTCCCGTCGTTGGCCCAACGCTTCCGCGAGATGGCCTTCGTCACGCGGAAGGTCGCCATCACTTTGCGCGACGAACGCGAACACCCTTTGCCCAAAGAGATCACCTTCTACTTTGAGGGCGGGCTGCAATCGTTTGTACGCTACCTGAACCGCAACCGCCAGGCGTTGCATTCGGTCGTGTACGCCGAACGCGAAGTTGACATGACCCTGGAAAACAAAGCACCTTTCACTGTCGGCGTCGAAGTCGCGTTTCAGTACACTGACGCATCTACCGCCACCGAATTGGCCTTCGCCAATACGATCAACACACCCGACGGCGGCATGCACATGACGGGGCTGCGAACGGCGATCACCACTGTCATCAACAATTATGCAAAGAAAGCGGGCTTCCTCAAGGGGAAAGACGACACGTTCTCTGGCAACGACACGCTTGAAGGTCTCACGGCCATCGTCAGCATCAAACACCCGGATCCGTCGTTCGAAAGCCAGACGAAAGTCAAGCTGATCAACCCAGAAGTGCGCGGTGCGGTCTCCCAGGTCGTCAATGATGCGTTTAGCGAATTCATGGAACTGAACACGCGCGAAGCCAAACGCATCGTCGAAAAATGTATGACCAGCATGCGCGCGCGTGAAGCTGCTCGTAAAGCGCGTGATCTGGTGCGCAGCGGGCCGAGTCTACTCGAAAGCACCACGCTCCCCGGCAAGTTGGCCGATTGCTCGCAGCGCGGCGAAAACGCCGAGATTTACATCGTTGAGGGTGACTCGGCGGGCGGTTCGGCCAAACAGGGCCGAGATCGTCACTTCCAGGCGATTCTGCCCCTGCGCGGTAAGATCCTCAATACCGAGCGTGCCCGCCTCGACAAGATGCTGGATAACAACGAGATCAAAGCCTTGATCAGCGCGCTCGGCACCGGGATCAGCGAGGACTTTACCGTCACCAACCTGCGCTACGGGCGCGTGATCATCATGACGGATGCCGATGTGGACGGCAGCCACATCCGCACCCTGCTGCTGACGTTCTTCTTCCGCCACATGCAAACGCTGATTCAAGGTGGGCACCTGTACATCGCCCAACCCCCCATTTTCCGGCTGCAAAACGGCAAGGAAAGCGAGTATCTCTACACCGAAGCCGGAATGGCCGAAGCGGCGATTCTGGAGCGGGCGCTGCATCGGTACAAAGACCCGGAGAAAGTCAAGATCAGCCGTTACAAAGGTCTCGGCGAGATGAATCCGGATCAGTTGTGGGAGACGACGATGGATCCGGAAACCCGGACGCTGCTCCAGGTGACGGTCGATGACGCCGCCGAAGCCGACCGCATCTTCGACATGCTCATGGGCAGCAGCGTGCCGCCGCGCCGCCGTTTCATCCAAACGCACGCGAAGAGCGTCCGCAATCTGGATGTATGAGCTTTGACAGATGCTGTTGGTCAATCGATTTGATTGTGTTTTGGCCC
>JAADYY010000462.1 GCA_010092805.1 Chloroflexota bacterium
CCGCCTGGATGTCAACGCGCGGCGGCTGACACCGTTGGTCGCCGCTGGTGACGCCCCTGACATCGATCTGCGCGATGATCGGCTGCTCACACGGGCGACCATCACCAACCAGGTCATTGAAGGCACGGAAGATGGTGCGCACGCGGTCGCCTTCCCGATGATGCGCGGGGAGGTCGTGTGGGGCGCGGTCGAACTGCGGCGCGCACAGGCATTCTCTGATGCCGAAATGGATCAGATTAAGCTGCTCACCGAGTTGATCAAGCTGGCGTTGATCGAATTCGATGCCACCGAAACCATCGATGTGCCGCCGGCAGTCGCCTACACACCACCTGCCGATCCAGTCGCGCCGCCGGCACCTGAGCCGCTGGCGGTGCCGCCCATCCCGCCGGAACCCGATCCGCAGCAGTACGTCAGCGACTCGGTGAGCGACGACATCTACTGGCCGGAACTCGATGAGTTCGCGCGCGCCGACGATGCCTTCGCTGATGCAGCGGCTGACACTCCCCCCCCAGGCGATCCGCCGGCCCCGCGCACACCCACCGCGTATCCAGATGGGATCGACTGGCCGCCGATGGATCAACCGCTGGATCAGCAGGCAGATCCATCACAGGCAGATCCATCAATGGATCTGGCAATGGATCTGGCAATGGATCTGGCAATGGATCTGGGGGCCGCTCCTGCGGAGCAGCCCGTTCAGCCATTCCCACAGATTGATCCGCTGGAAACGCTCCAGGTGTCGCCCTACCAGCCCAGCGCAATCGATGATGCGTTCGGCTGGCCGGAGATGGACAGCCCAGCAGCCTTCAACGATCAAGGCGGGGGCACGCCAACGCCATCTGGTGACGAGGCACCCGCCGTGCTGCCCATGGATGAGGCGGATTGGCCGCCCATCGACGAATACGATACGCCCACTCCCCCGCCCGACTCGGCGATTAGCCCGGTTGATTGGCCGGAACTGCCGGGCGACATGAACCCGATGGACGTGGTGATGGCGAACTATCCAACCACCCCGGAGGACAGCCAGATCCTTGATGTGCTCTCGCTGATGCCAGACGCACCCAGCGATGTCAGTGGCAGCGCGCCGCCCACCGCTGAGCCGTCGGCGTGGGGGCCGCCCAACCCCACCCCGGACCCGGTTTACGACACACCATCGGCTGTGGACGCTGCGGCACCGCCCACCGATCAACCCGTCAGCGCGGCACGCGCGGATTTCGTGTGGCCGGAACTGTCGTCGTTTGGGGCGCAAACCATCGATGCCCGTGATGAAATGTTTGATTGGGGGGGGCCGCCCGCCGCAGAACCCGACGCCGCGCCGCTCAGCGAGGCGGATATGCAGTCTGCTGCGGCCATCTTCTGGCCGTCGCTCGATGATGAATACAGCCACGAAGCAGCACGGCACAGCACCGCCAAACGCGATCTCTCTGAGGTGCAAGCGCAGCGGCTCGAACTCGAAGCCCAACTGCAAGAGACGCGCGCTACTCGTCAGGCGCTCAGCGATGAACTGGCCGAACTCGAAGACCAACGCATCCAGTATCAAGCGCTGATCGATGAACGGCAGGCGACCATCGCCGAACTGCAAACCCAGATCACCGCGCTGGACGCAGATCGCGCAACCCTCGACACGCAAATCGCGGATGCCCGCGCCGCCGTCACCGAACTGACGCAAGCGCTTGATGTAGAAACCGCCGCGCGCGACGGTGCCGATGAACGCCTCGCCGTCGAGCAGAACGAACGCCTGGCCATCGAACAAGCGATCCTCGCCGAACTTGAGACGCGCATCGCCGAAGAGCAGGCGCGCCAGCGCGCGTTGGTCACGCAGCTTGAGGCTGAACACGCCGCCATCGCTGACGCCGAAGCGCAGATCGCTGAGGCGAGCGACCGCCGCACCAGCGCCAACGACCAATTGACGACCGCCCAGCAAACGCTGGCCGGCATCGAGCGCGACGTTGAGACGCTCGAACAGCAGATTGAGCACGCCAACGCCGACAAAGCTGCCGCCGATACCGAATTGACCGCCGTCCGCGCGTCGATCAACGAACTCAATCAGGCGCTGGAAGCCGAATTGGCCGCCTGCAGCCAGCTCGATGCGCAGATGGCTGACGCCCGGCAGCGCCACAACGAACTCGAGGAAGCCGTCCGCAGCGAGGCGGCAGCGCGTGAAGCGTTGGAAGCGCGGCTGGCACAAGAGCAGCACAAACGCAGCGAACTCGAAGCGCAGATCGAGCGCGAACCGCAGATGCGCGCAGAGGCCGAAGGGCTGGTGGCTGCTCAGCACGGTGCGCGCAGCGAACTCGAGCAGCAGCTCGCCGACGAGCGGCAGCGTCACGCCAAAGCGCGCGCGCAGGTCGAAATTGAGCGCAACGCGCGCCTGGAAGCGGAGCGCAAACTCGCGGCGGAGCAGGCCGCCCGCACCGAAGCCGAATTCGCCGCCGTCACCGCCGTCAGTGCGACGGCGGGCCTGCCCTCCGGGTCATTCCTGCGCGATGTGCGCTTGTTCGCCACACGCATCCGTGAGCGCATCCACCGCCTGAAGACAACCGGCCCCACCCTGAACACCTCACAGCACCGCCTCGTCGATCAAGTGGTGAACGAGACGACGACCGTCATCGAGATTCTCAGCGAGATCGCGCTGATTGTGCAGTTGGATGTGCGCAAGCACCGCGTCGCGGATGTGGGGCGTGTGTTGCAGGAGGTGCTCAACAACGTTTACCAGCAGGCGGCGCAGCGGCAGGTGATTTTGCAGTTGGGCGAAGTCGCGCCGGATGTTGCCGTGCGCGGTGATCAGGAGGCCTTGCAGCGGGCCATCCACAATATCGCCCTCAGCGCGGTCTATATGTCGCTGCCCCAGCAAACTGTCCGGCTGGCGTTGGCGCAGCGCGACTCGAATGCGGTGATCACGGTCAACTTCCGTTCCAACGACGAACTGACCAGCAAACTGGAAACCTTCATGCTCCACTTTGATCGCGGTGTGCCGCGACGCAGCGCGCTGGCGCTGGCGCGGACGATCATTGTGCATCATCAGGGCAGCCTCGTCGGGCGGGTGCTGGATGACGCGGCCAACGCTGAATTCGTGGTCACTGTGCCCTTGCTTGCGGAGTGAGCGACGATGTATGTGAACGTGCAGCAGCGTTTGATCGGCTTCAAGATTGTGTATTATGGCCCGGCAATGGGCGGGAAAACGTCGAACGTCCGCCACATCGCCCGCGTCGCAGAGCGCGTTTCCGGCGATCTGCTGTCGCTGGCCACGCGCGGCGAGCGCACGCTGTATTTCGATATGCTGCACCTCAGCTTTGGCGACCTGGGGGGGTATAAGACGTATTTCAACCTGTATACCACCCCTGGGCAAACCGTCTACATGGCGTCGCGGCGGCTGGTGCTGCAAGGCGCGGATGCCATCGTCTTCGTGATGGATTCGCAGCAAACCCGGCTGCGCGATAATGTCCAGTCCTGGTATTCGATGGAACGGCAGCTGCTGGAACTGAACACAAGTAAGTACAAGCTGCCGATCATCATTCAGCTCAACAAGCGTGATATGCCGTACATCGCGCCAGCGGCGCAGCTGCTCGGCAGCATCCACGCAGAAACCCTGCCATACATCGAGGCCAACGCCGAACAGGGTCTCGGCGTCTTCGCCACCCTCGATTGGGTGATCAAGAGTCTTATCGAGAAAGCCAGCGCCGAATTTCAGGCCAACCGCGCCCTGGATTCGGCGGTCGAAACGTGATCGTCCACCTGAGGCGCTCGTGCAGGCTGCGGCGCGGCCCCAGCCGACGCGGTTGGCGCGCTTGTCGCACGTTAGAATTACGTTAGCTTTTTCAGATTTGGGCACCAAACGGGCTTTGCCCCGTCCAAAGTTCCCCCACGCCTCTATCGCGTGTCCAATCCAGGGGAACACGTCTGCGTGATGACGGCACCGGGTCACACCTTGGTTTTCCTGGCCCTCTCCGACCGTCAGGCGCAGACACGGGTTCGGGTATGCCCGCCGAAATACTCATTTTTTGATGGCTTGCCATGAACGAAGGAGTAGAGAGATGGCAGTCGAAAAGTCGATGGGTTCTTCCAGCCTCGCTGAGGTCGTTGACCGCATTCTCGATAAGGGTATTGTGGTTGATGCGTGGGCGCGTGTCTCACTGGTCGGCATTGAGTTGCTGTCGGTGGAAGCGCGTATTGTTGTTGCGTCGGTGGATACGTACCTCCGCTACGCTGAAGCGATTGGTCTGACTGCGAACGTTGCGACTCCGCCCGCGTAATGCAGCCAGCACCAATCGGGTCAGGTGTCTGCTTGGCAGCAAGCAGGCACTTGATCCACTGCGGTGCCTTGACAGCGCCCTGAAGAGCCACCAGACCCAGCCTTGATCGCTCTAGATCATGTTGACTGGCAGCCTGTGAACGGGCTAGATCGAAGCCATCTAGGAGTAGGAAGTAATAATAATGAGCGACCAACCCGCAACCGACCGCCAGCCTGTCCGTGTGCTGCTGGCCGAAACCCAAACCCAGCTCAACGACGTGCGGCAGGAGCGCCAGCATAAAGCTGAAGCGCTGCTGCGCGAATTGGCCGAGTCGACTCTGCGGCGCACCGACATCGAAGCCCAGCGCCGTGCCGCCGCCTCAGAAGAGGCTCAGGCGCGCCGTGCTGGGCGCGATGCCGTGCGCACTGAGCTGTTCGCGCGCCTGCAATCCGATTCAGATGCGCTGCAAACCGATGTCGAAGCGCTGTTTCAGGATCTGCAAGCGGCGCGTGCCCAACGCCAACAGTGGATCATCAGGCTGAGCGACGAAGTCCGCCACCAGCTTGACGCCGACATGGCCGACCTCCACGTGCAGATCAAGGCCCTGCGCGCGGAGTTGGCAGCAGCCCATGCAGAACGCCAGCAGGCCGGCGACGGGCGGCGTCAGTACGAGCAGTCGCGCCGGGTCGCAGCGCTGAACGCGGCCAGCCGCCGCCGTGAGGAACTGCAGGCGATGTTCGACGCGCTGCGCGCCCGCCTCGATGTCGATATGTGGATGCTGCGCGCGGGCACCAGCGAAACGCCCGACGCCGAACCCTTCCCCGGCGCGAACAATCCACCCACCGAACAGCCGGCCCGCACGCCAACCAAACGCCGCTCAACACGGCGCGCGACGGCGAGCAAATCATCGGCCAGCGCCGAACCCGAAGCGACCGCCACCACCAGCGGCGATGTGGTATGGCCGTCGGACGATGACGGTGAAAATTGGCCCACACCGGACGATACAGCCAGCGATCAATCGTGATTGGTGGATCGGATCGTCGGGCTGCGGCGCGACCCACACCGCGCATCGCGCCAATCACAAGGGGAGCCGTTTAGGGAGATCCGCCTGATGGAGAACACAAACGGAAACAGCACCTTCGCCGTCATCAAGCCCGCGGCCAGCAGCAACTTCGTCGAAACGCCATTCGTGAAGGGGTTGATCGAGCGGGCGATGGCTTACCTGAAAGCTGGCTTTCCAGTGCATTTGCTTGGCCCCACCGGGTCGGGCAAAACGACACTGGCGCTGCACATCAGCGAGATGATCGGTCGCCCAGCCATGCTGATCTACGGCGACGACGAATTCGGCACTTCGGACTTGATCGGCAATGACAACGGCTATTCGCGCCGCCGCACGGTCGATAATTACATTCACAGCGTGCTCAAGGTTGAAGAGAGCGTTAATCACAACTGGGTCGACAACCGTCTCACAGTCGCCTGCCGCGAAGGCTACACCCTGATTTACGACGAGTTCACCCGCTCACGCCCGGAAGCCAACAACGCGCTGCTCTCGGTGCTGGCGGAGCGGGTGCTGGTGCTGCCCGCTGGGCAAGGGCGCAAAGGCTACATCAAAGTCCACCCAGAATTCCGCGCCGTTTTCACCAGTAACCCCATCGAATACGTCGGCACGCACCAGACGCAGAACGCCCTGCTGGATCGCATGATCACGATTCACATTCCCAGCCTCGACCAGGACACCGAAGCGGCCATCGCGGCGGCGCACAGCGGCCTGGACATGGCTGATGCAAGCCAGGTGATCAAGACGATCCATCTTGTGCGCGACGGTGGCATCGTCAGCGGCCCACCCAGCGTCCGCGCCGCCATCATGATCTGCCGGATTTTGGCGGTGGGCGGCCACCAGCCGAAAGCCGACGATCACGTGTTTGTACAAACATGCATCGATGTACTGAATTTGCAAACCATCGAGCAGCAGTATCAGTTCATGGATCTGCTGCGGGGGAGCAGCGACGCATGAGCAAGATCGAGTCGAATCAACCAAACCGGCGCGTATCCAGCCAGCGCCCGTCAATGCCCGCCAAGCCAGCCAGTGCGCTGCAAGCCGCCCGGTCGTTGTACCAGCTTGAGACGCGCCGCCGCAACTTGCAGATCAAACGGCACATGCTGGAAACACGGCTGACGCGCCTTGAGCAGGAACTGGCCGAAGTCGAAGCGCAGATCACAGCGCTGGGCCTCGAAGTCAAGCCGCCCGACCTGCCAATTGACCCGAAATTCCCGACCCGGCGGCGCGCAGATCAGGCACCCGGCACAGACACCGACGCGGCGGATGACAGCTTCACGTTGTCGTATTGAGCGCCAGCGTCGTGGAGCCGCCCGGTCAGAGAGGTGACCGCAGCATGGGCAAACAAATCTACTGCATCACAACTGCCGACTCCCCGCTCGATCTGGCCGTCGCGGGCGCCAATTTGGAAGTGATCACAGTGGGTGATCTGGTCGCCGTCGTCAGCGAGACGGACGCCACCCGCATCCGGCCCAGCCGCGTCAACATGAGCGCGCATCA
>JAADYY010000463.1 GCA_010092805.1 Chloroflexota bacterium
CGCTGCTGGGTACCGTCGGCTCGGATGCACACTCGCGCCCCGAATATGGGCGTGCCCTGGCGACGCTCAAGCCGTTCGGCGACGCGGCGAGCTTTCTGGAGTCGCTGCGCATCGCGGGATCGATCCAACGCTACAGCTCGTGGGTTGTCCATTTCAACAGCACAACCGCGAAATGGTCTAGAAAGCTGGGGCTGCGGGTGCGGCAGTCGCCGGGCGGGTAAGGGCACTAACCGCCGCTTCCGCACGGATCACGGCTTTGGCGGCGTCGAGTGCGCGTCCGCCAATGTCGGCGGCCAAGCCCAAGTCGGCGGTGTCTTCCAGCACCACAGCAATGGCGACACTCTCATCTGCGCCAGAGGTCGCAAACCCGACAAACCACGCGAGCGTCTCCTCGCCGGAGTAGGCGAGTGCCGCGTGCCCACCGATGTCGATGCCGGGGCGGGCGGCGTTCTGTGCAGCGCCGTTGACGACGGCATTGCGCATGATGTCCTGCAGGCGGCGCGCGGTCGTGATAGTCATCACGGGAAACGAAGTCCGCGTGTTGGTCGTGGTCGTCCAGGCCGATATACCAGGTGCGCGCGTGGCATGAAGCACGTAGGGGTGCGGCGCATTGCCATCATTGACAATTGCGGCGGCCATCATCGCCATGCCGAGCGGTGTGGTTGTGAACTGCCCCTGACCGAGTGCGTTGTCACGCAAATTGGCGCTGTTGACCAATGGGGTGGGTGTCAGGGTAATTGACTCGGGTATCGGGGTTTCATCGAGCGTTGGATCAGGGAGCAGCGGCGGCGGGTCGATCAGGAATGTGTCGAATACAGCCTGCACCGTCGCCACACCCAGCGTATCGACGAGCGCGGCAAATGGGGCGGGGCAAGCGAAGGCGTAAGCATCACGTAGGTTGAGCGGCATCGCCGGGAGTGGCACGGCACAGTTCAATGTGACCCCGTTCTCCAGCGCAATCGGCGCGGTCGCGTTGGGGTAAGGCGTCTCGATGGACTCATCGACGAGCAGGGCAGCGGCCAGGAGGGCTGTTTGCAGCGCACCGCCATGTTGATATTGACCTTGCAGGGCACGGATGAACAGCGGATCGTCTGGCGCTTTGGTGAAGGTATCCCAATCGGCATCCAGCCGGTTCGGATCATAGGCTGGGGCGCTCACCAATGCCAGGATCTGGCCGCTGGGCACGCTCATCACAATAACCGCACCACTGTGATCGTTGAGTGCATCAGCGATGGTCTCCTGGACAGTGAGGTCGAATGTCACCCGAAGATCGCTGCCGCGCTGGGGTTGGTGCAGCAGCGAGGCGGTCAGTGTGGTGAGAAAATCGGGCGTTAGGTCTGCGCCACGCAGCACCGCATCGAATGCAGCCTCGACGCCGCTCACGCCGTAACGATGGCTGAAGTGGCCGAGGGCGCTGTACATGGACGGTTCCAGGTAGCGGCGGATGATCGGAGCGCCTCCCTGTGGAATCGTCTCGACAAGCGGGCGGGTGGCGCGGTCGTAAATTGCCCCTCGGAGCAAGGCGGCGTTGGCGTCAACCAATCGCGGGTTATCGTTCCGGTTAAGTAGTGTGTCGGGGCCAATGATGGCCCAATATGCCGCCGAGATCGTCACGACAGCGAACGCGATCAAGATGCCAAACAGAATGCGGTTGATCTCGCGTGTGAACTGCATATCAGCGCTCTCCCGTTGGCGACGGCGATTCTGACGACAGCCGCAACAGCAGCGCCAGGATCACGAAGTTGGTGAGCAGCGAACTGCCGCCGTAGCTGAAAAACGGCAGGGTCACCCCTGTCAGCGGGATCAGCTTGAGGACGCCGCCCATGATCAGCAGGCTTTGCAGCCCAATGAGCAGGCTCAACCCGACGGCGAGCAGCGCAGTAAACGGACGCCCCCGCTGCAGGGTGGCGCTGCGCAGCCCGCGTGTCACCAACGTCATGAGACAGCCGATCACCGCGATCACGCCCAACAGTCCCCATTCTTCAGCGATGGCGGCAAAGATAAAATCCGAGTGTACGACCGGGATGTTGTTGGGCGCACCCTGACCAATACCCTGGCCGAAAACACCGCCAGAAGCGAAGGCAAAGAGACTCTGCACGATCTGGTAGGCGTCGCCGCTGGCTTCAGGCCAGGGGTTGATCCAAATATCGACGCGGAGCTGCACCACCGCAAACAGTTGATACGCCGCAATTCCGGCGATCAGCACAAGTACCGCGCCAATCAACAGCAGCGGTGTGTAGCCGCTGGCGACATACAGCAGTGTGAGGAAGACGACGAAGATCAGGATGGCCGTGCCGAGATCGCGCTGCCAGACGAGAAACACCACCGACAGCCCCCACATCAGCAGAATGGGGCCGAGGATGCGTGGTGACAGCGATAGCAGGCGGTGCTCAGCTTCCAGCCCCTCTGCGCGAAGTGCTGGGTACTGCTCAGCCATGTAGCTGGCGAGAAATGCGACCAGAATGATCTTGAGCGGTTCGGATGGCTGAAAGAAGACGGTGCCGAAGCCGAGCCACAATTCCGGCGCTCCTGGCTGGGCAGACGGATTGCTGCCCAGCAAGATGGTACTGACCAGCAGCGCCAGGCCAATCACCAGCAGCGTGTAACGATAGACACGCAGCCAGCGCAGCACCTGCGGCAGCGACGCAACGATCAGCATCGCACCTACCGATATGATTAGCCAGACCGTTTGTCGATCTGCAAAGATGGGTTCCAGCCGTTCTTCCAGCCGTTCAATGGCGATAATGCCCCAACCGGTCATGATCAGCGCGAGCGGGAACAGCAGCGGATCGCGGCGCGGCAGCCGCTTATCGAGCAGCCATACACCAGCAATCGCACAAACGGTCCAGGCGAGCAGGTGCCACCAGGCTTCCAGCCGAAAATCGCCCCGGCTGATGCTGAGGGCCAACGTATTCGCCGCCAGAAACACCCAGGCTGTGATCAGCAGGGCGCGCTCCGTCCACCGCTGCCGCGCGAGCGCCGCCTGCCGCTGATCAAGCGCCAACTGCTCGATGAACACGCTCAGGCTTCAGGGAAGTAACGCCCGATCAAAGGGCGCATCCGGTCGATGGTCTCGCGCGGGATCTTGGTGCGGTCTGTGATGAAGGCGTATTCGAGCGCGTTGTGGCAGGGGCACTCGCTGGTTCCGTCGATGTTCTCGACGGCATCGGCGACCGCCTGCTGGGCGATTTCCAGGTTGCGATTCATGATTTGTACAACCATCTCGACGGTGACCGGCTCCTGGGATTCGTGCCACACATCGTAGTCTGTGACGTGCGACATGCTCATGTAGCACATCTCGGCTTCGCGTGCCAAGAAGGCCTCCGGGCTGGTCGTCATGCCGATGATGCTGCATCCCCACTGGCGAAAGATGTTGCTTTCGCCCTTCGTGCTGAAGCGCGGCCCTTCGATGGTGATGAAAGTGCCGCCTTCATGGACGGTGCCGCCGACTGCCCGCACCGATTCGGCCACAATGTTGCTGAGATTTGCACAGAACGGATCCGCAATCGACGTGTGCGCGACAATATCCGTTTCGAAGAAAGTGCGCCCGCGATCCGCTTTCGTGTGGTCGAAGAGTTGATCAGGGATGACGATGTGGCCGGGCGCGTAATCTTCGCGCAGCGACCCGCAGGCGTTCACCGCGATGATCTTGCGCACGCCGAGCATCTTTAGCGCCAGAATGTTCGCGCGATAGGGCAGGTTCGACGGTGAGTAGACATGCCCCACACCGTGACGCGGGAGAAACGCGACGCGCTTGCCGCGCAGAGTGCCGATCACGACATCGGCGCTGGGGCTGCCATACAGGGTGGTCATCGGTTGCGTAATGACATCGGTGAGTTCGGGCATCTTGTACAGCCCGGAACCGCCGATCACGCCGATATGCACGCTTTCGGTCATCAAGTAATCCTTCACAAAGCCACTTGTGTCAAAGGCCTTTTATCGCATATCTGCGAGGGTGGTGCAAGGGGTTGATCAAGCGGAGATACGGCTGGCTCAGTGATCCAGTTCGAGGCGGAACTGCGCGGCCCCGATGCCGATGATGTCGCCGTCGGTGATGATGATCGGTTGGCTGACCGCGATGCCGTTGACGGTGGTGCCGTTGCGGCTCTGCCGATCTTCGAGCCACCACTGCCCGTTGCGCAGCGCGACTAGCGCGTGTTCGCTGCTGGCGAAGTCGTTGTTGATGGCGATGGTGTTGGTGGGGGAACGACCCAAACTCGTCAGCGGCAGCAGCGGAAAAGTCTCGCCGGTGGGTGTGTAAGTCCCATCAATTTTTTGCAGCCGAATCAACTGGCCATAAACACGGCGTCGGGCTTCGACTTCGTTGGCCGCACTGCGATAATCGCGCCACAGTGCAAAGCACAGCAGCCCCAACAGCACGAGCAGCGCCAGGCCAGCAAGCACACGCAGAATCAGCAGGATCACCTCGGTGGTCACAGGGTTGTCTCGCTCAGCGCGCTACGAATCCACCGCTGGGTGCGAATCGGTTGGGAAATTAGCGACGTGATCGTCCTCGATGTAGACCAACTGTGAGCGCCCCATGCGTATCACATCGCCAGATTGCAGACGATGCTCGCGGATGACGACATCATTCACGCGCACACCGCTGCTGCTGTTGGTATCAAACAGCGTAAAGCTGCCGAACCGCAGCCGGATTTGCGCATGATGGCGAGACACGAAGGCATCGTTCAGCGTAATGTGATTATCATGGCTGCGGCCAATATTGATGATGGGCTGGTTGAGCGCGATAATCTGCTGCCCGTTGATGATCAACTGCGGGTTGCTTGGCTCGTGCTCCGATTGTGTTGCAGCCGCTTGTAAGTCGAGGGCCGCCGTGCTGTCGTTCTGCTGGAGATAGCGCGCGTTAATCGTGAGATCGGTGGGGGTGAGGGCTTCGTCGGCGACAATGCGAATTGTCGGCAGTTCACCAAGGCGATAGTCGGCGTGGTTGGCAAGCTGCACCATGTGCTCGCTGAGAATGCGCGCCAGCGCAGGTTGGCGGCTGATCAAATGGGCATGGATTCTAGGGTGCAAATGGATTTCGTAGTCATTGGGGGCCAATGGGCGTGGATCGCCGTCTGGGGAAGGTTGGCTGTTGGTCGTCATGGCGCGTGAAAGCTGAAGGGCGATGTCCTGCGCGCGCACCGTTTTGCTGAACAGATACGCGAACGCGCCTTCGATCAAACGTTCGAGCTGCGTTTCTAGGCGAGCAAAACTGTGATCACTCACGTGCACACCTCACGCGCACATTGGGAAACTGACGACCAGCTGCACTCAACCCGTTGATGTTATCCCATTTAGCGAGTATCGAGGGAACATCGAGGAAAAGTGCCGCAGCAGCGGACACATCATTCCGCGCAATGTCCGCTGCTGTAAACACGTTCTTTGTGAGCACTTTCTATTGTAGACAGGTTTTAGAGGCCGCTCAAGGTGAGGCGCGGCTCTTCTGGGACGTTATCTACCCAGGTGTCGAACAACTCAAGATCAAGGGTTTCGCGGCGCAGCGCCGTGACGAATTCCTCGAATTCACGTTCCTGCGCGGCCTCGAATTCGGTGTCGGTCATCTCGCGGTCTTCGCGTGCGCGCACCTGAATCACGTGTTGGCCAAATTCTGTCTGGATGGGGCCGACGATGTCCCCGATCTCAGCCGTGCGGACCGCCTCAGCGAATTCGTCGACAAAGCCATCTGGCGATCCCCAGCCGAGTTCGCCGCCGATCTCGGCACTTTGCGTGTCCGTCGAGACGGATCTTGCCAGGCTGGCGAAGGGTTCGCCAGCTTCGAGTGCGGCTAGTACATCATCAGCGGTTTCGGTGGTTTCGATCAAGATGTGCCGCGCGTTGACAAACGGTGCTGTGCGGGTCATCTCCGCCGTGACAGCGTCGCGCAGGGCTTCACGATAGGCCTCGCTTTCGAAGTAGCGGTTGATGTCCTCATCGCTCACCCCGGCGCGGCTGCGAATAGCCGCATAGAAAGCGTCACGGTTGGTGGCGAAGGTTTCGGCTTGTTCCGTCGCGTTGGGGGTTGGCGATGGTGTCGCGGAAGGCAGCGGCGTGACCGATGGGGTGGGCGTGAGTGCCGGCAGCGGGGTCTCGGTTGGCATCGGCGATGGTGTCGGCGAGACGAACGGTGTGGGCGTTACCGTCGGTGTTGGTGTGGCAGTTGGTTCGGTGAGCAGTGCTTCGGGATCGTAGCCGAAGAACGCATTGATCTGGCGCTGCACATCGTCATCGGTGATCACGATGCCGCGCGCGGCGACTTCGTCACGGATTAGCTGATCCTCGACCATCTCATTGAGAACACGATTGCCCAACTGGTCAGCGACTTGCATTTCGTTGAGCCAGGTACTGTAGGGCGGTTGGCTGCTCAACTGCTGGATGATCTGATCGCTGTCGAAGCCAAACCCCGCGAACAACTGGATGCCTTCGTTCAACTGCTGGTTGAGCAGGGCGCGCTCCAAACGCACACGCCGCCGGAATTCATCCACCGTGATCGTCTCATTATTCACGGACGCCACCGCCTGACCTGGCACGATCAACTGGTCGATGAGCACCGCTGCGACCAGGATCACGATGGCGACGGCGCTCAGGATGGCCGGGCCGAAGCTGCTCAGACGTTGAATCTCAGCCTCACGTTCAGAGCGGGTGTGTGTCTCGCGCACCAGGCGTGGTACCTGCCCCCCCCCAAGATACTGGGGTAGTTTGCGCCGCTCTTCGGCCTCTTCACGTCGCTTCTGCTCCAACGCCCGTCGTTGGCTTGCCTTTGGTGCTCCAGTCGTGCTGCGTTTAGACATACGCGTTCTCCTGCAAGCTGCGGGTTAATCGGTGACGATAACGAAGGGCAGCATCGCTAAATGGCGCGCACGCTTGATCTCACGGGCGAGTTCTCGTTGGCAGCGCGAGCAGTTGCCCGTCTGGCGGCGTGGCTTGATCTTGCCCGTTTCCGTGACGTAACGGCGGAGCGTGTCAACATCCTTGTAATCGAAGCATTTGCCCTTCGGGCAGTAGCGGCCTTGCCGATAGCGCCCGCGTGGCGGGCCTGGCGGGCGTCCACCCCGCCCACCGCGACGGTCGTCGCGGTCGGGGCGGTCGTCGCGGTCGCCACGTTCTGGGCGGTCGCCACGTTCTGGACGGTCGCCGCGTTCTGGGCGGCCTTCACCGCCCGCGGCGCTTTGCCGATCATTGGTGTTGCGAGTCTCTTCGTTTGGCGCGTCACTCATCACATTTCGCTCCTGAATTTCTGTATTGCGCGCGTGTTCTGTTGCAGATCAAAAGGCGTAATCGTCGCCATCATCGTCATTGACATAGTCGAAATCATGGTTGTTCGGGCGGCGGTCGCCCAACAAGATCATTTCGTTGGCGACCAATTCGGTGCGGAAATGCTTCTTGCCGGTGTCGTCTTCCCAACCGCGTGTTTGCAAGCGTCCCTCGACATACACCTGCTGATTTTTGGTCAGGTGCGTTTTGCAGATTTCCGCAAGGTTGCCCCAGGCGACGACGTTAAACCATTCCGTCTCTTCACGCCGCTCGCCTTCGGCAGAAACCCACGTGCGGCTGGTGGCTACGCTAAAACTCGTGACGGGGCGCCCGCTGGGGGTGTAGCGCATCTCCGGGTCACGCCCAACATAGCCGATAATGATGACTTTATTAAGACCGCGTCCCATAACGTGAACAGCTTTCCAGTAAACGCTCAGTTCGTTTCGGTGGGTGGTCGGCTTACTCTTCGGTGCGAACCACCAAATAACGCAGGATGTAGGGCGAGAGGTTTAAATTGCGTTCCAGTTCGACCAGGCTGTTCGGCTCAATCTGCGACTCCATCAGCACGTAGAACCCTTCGCGCTGATTGTCGATCTCATAGGCCAGTTTACGCCGTCCCCAGCGGTCAATCTTGGTGACTTGACCGAGTTGGTCGGCTTCAACCCAACCGCGCACTTGCTCAATGGTTTCGTTGAGTAAGTTGTCGTCCGTGTTGTCCAGACGCACAATAAATGTGAGTTCGTAAGCTCGTTTCATTGATCCACTATCTCCTTCCCCTGGGGTTGCCCTGCCCGTGCGCCAGCCGCGCGGCAGCAGAGCGGAAAGTTGTTTATTGCTGAGGTTAGGGTGACTCAGCGAATGAGGATGTTACACGACTGGAGTCGGTTTCGCAACGGTTGATTCGGCGGTCTCACGCGCCAATCGTGAACTGGTCAAAGCCAGCCCCACAGCCAACCAGAAGGTCGTGATGGAGCCGTGAAAATCCAGCCGGAAGAAGTAGTGGTCGGTCACCGCGTTGATCAACACAGCGATCAGCGCGGCATGAAACCCGATGTGCAACGCGCGCAAATCGGGGTTATCGCGGGCATAGCGCCACGAACGCCAGCCGTAGATCAACACGCCGCCGATGGCGAGGGCGAAGAGGGCCACGCCCACCAGCCCAATCTGATTCGCCATCAGCAAATAGGTGCTGGCGACATCGGTGTAGATGTCGATATCGGGGGTGCCTGTGAAGCCGACGCCCGTCAGCGGATAGCGGCTGATCAAGCGGAGGGCGTCGCTGTATTCGCCCACGCGCATCTGGGTTGCCAGGTCGCGCACGGCGAAGGCATCGGCGAAGCGCAGGATGTAAGTCTGCGTCTGCGGCAGCAGCAGCAGCGCCACCGCGCCAGCGATCATCGGCGGGATGAAGCGGCGAAAGCCTTTCACTTGCGCGATGAACAACAGCCCGCCCGCAAAGGCCAGCATTGAGGAGCGCGAAAACGTCAGAATCAGCGCGACACCGACCGCACCCAAGATGATCAGGGTGAGCCAACGCCAACGCAGCACGGGTTTTTGCGCGAAGACTTGGGGGGCGAACATCGTTGCGAAGACAGCCAGAAACCCGCCCAACACATTCGGATCGACGAAGGTGCCGATGGCGCGTTCGGCCTGTGCGGGGTCGTCCTCGATGTAGCGGATCACGCCGCCGTTCGGGTAGCCGATGATCGCGAGCCGGATCAGCGTGCGCTCGCCGAGGGCGTCCGGCAGCGCGTAAAGCGCAAGTGCGATCACCGCCTGCACCCCGACAAGCAGAATGATCAGCAGCACCAACCGACGCAGTTGTGCGGGGTTGCGCAGCACATCGCTCAGGACGAAGACCAGGGTGATCGTTAAGAGGGTTTCGGCGAATTGGCGCAGGATGGTCGCGTTAGGGGGGGCGTGGCGCAAGCCAAGCACAAAGCTGAGGATCAGCCAAAGCATGTACAGCGCGATCAGCGTGTGGATGGGCGTCAGCTTCAGGTTGGTGCGGCGACCCGTCATCCATTGCAGCAAGTAGACGAGCAAAAACGCGCCGAACGCGGCATCGAGGAAGGTGGGCGTGAAACCGATGCTGAAGGGCAGCGTCCCGAAGGGGATCAGCGCGAGAATCAAAATGATGCTGTAAAGCGCGGCGTTGATGTTGGTGAGGATGTACAACCCGGCCAGCACACCCACGACCGCGCCTGCCGCGAAGATCGGGCCAAGCAGCGCGATCAGCAGGCCGAGCAGCCCACCCAATAGCCCAATGCTCAGGCCGACGAGCAGGGCATACAGCCGCCGATCAAGATTCGCGACCCACGTTTGTAGATAATTCGGTGACTGCATCGCGCCGACTCCGCACTCGATTGCGCACACGTATCCAGGCAAAGATCGCTGCCAGTATACCCAATCCCGTCCACGCGAACAGGCTGATCAGCGCGCCGACGCGGTAAGTCAGCGGATCGTAGGTGAGGCGGATGGTGTGATCGCCTGCTGGGACGATGACAGCACTCAGGCCGCCGTAAGCGCGCAGAAGCTCAGCCGGTGCGTTGTTGACCGTCGCCGCCCAACCGGGGTAGTGGGGCAGCGCGATAGACAAAATCGCTGATTGTGGGGTGCTAGCGCGAATCGTGATCGCTTCGGGCGCAAATTCGGTGACTGTGGCCGGAAGGGAGTCACGCGGATCGGACTCGATTCCCGGAGCGTGTGCGAGGGTGATCGTCCGGCGCGGAACAAAGTTCGGGTCGCGGAGGTATGCGTAGGCGAAAGCATCGCTATCGGCGATCACATAGTCATACATCAGCAGGGCGAACGGGCGCGGATCGGCGAGGCGGTGCAAATTGACCGGGCCATAACGATCTGTCCCCGCAGCGATGATCTGCGCCGGGACCGTGAGCTGCTCCCAATCGGAGTAGACATCGCGCACAGCGAACAGCTCCCACGCAATCTCGTCGGGTAGGTCACCCTCGATGATCGCGAAGGGGCCATCCAGAAACAATGGGCTAATGCCGCGCATATCCGCCACGCCGTAAAGACTACCGTAGTTGTCGGTGAGGCCGCGTGCGCCATCGACGCGAAAAGGCGGGTCGGCAGCAGCCTCGATCAGCGGCGGCGGGTCGATGTTGATCTGTTCAGTGGGTGGGATGGGGTCGTAGTTGCTGGGCGTATCCATGTTGAACGTGAACAACTCGAAGACGAGCAGTATCCCCAGAATCCAAAAGAGCCAGTGTGGGCGCGGGTGGGCCAGCAGCGGCGGCAGAAGCAAGAAGACGAGCGCGATCATGCCAACGGCGAGCACAGCCGGCCCGATCACAGATGACAGGTTGTCGGGGTTAAAGAGCCACGCGACCAAGATCAGCGCGACAAACAGCAGGCTAAACTGCATCGTCCGGCTGAGGATCACGCGGAGGCGCAGGGCGAATACGTAATCGCGCATCCCTTGCCACATGAGGATCTGCGCTGCGCCCATACCTGCGAGGATCGCCAGGCCATTGGCAACCAGATAGGCGGCGCGCTCCTGCCCGCGAAAGTAGCGCAGCCCTGGCACCCCATTGTAGAGCAGCGGGTACAGGACACTGTTTGCGCCAAAGCTCCAGATCAACGCGAAGATGACGACTCCAGCCCAGAACCAACGCTCCGGCAGCCCACGTCTCAAGGCAATCAGCGCCAGCACCAGCCCGACAAATCCGACGTAGAGCGGCGACCACAAGCTGACGATCCCCGGAAAGAGAAACTGGATGATGTCTTGGAACGGGAAGCCGTTGCCCTTGGCCTCAAATGTCAGGCCGATGCGCGCCGTGTGGCCGAGGTACTCGAAGCCGGGCAGCAGCGTGACGGCGGCCAGCCCCCCCGCCAACGCACCGAAGCCGGCTGTGCCAGCGACGAAGATCGTCCAGGGCAAGCGCTTGCTGTAGACGGTGTACGCAAAATACGCGATCAGCAGGTAGGTGAGCAGAAAGCTGGTCTGCGAGTGCCCGGCCAGCCAGGAGAGGCCCAACCCCAGTCCAGTGAGCAGCAGCCAGCCGGGGCGAAACCCCTCACCGCGCGCCGATTCGTGGATGCCCAGTGCGGCCAGCGGCAGCCAGATCGCCGATTCGAGGATGGCGAGTTGTAAGGGTGGGTAGCCGGAGAGAAAGCCCCCGTACCCGCCGATCACGGCGGCGATGAAGCCGCCAAATGCGCTGCCCGTCAGCCTGCGGACGAATAGATACATCAGCAGCGTGTAGGCGAGCACATGCGCCGTCATCTCCAGTTCCAGCGCATGATAGCTCCAGCCGCCCGCCGCTGCGCTCAGCCCGATAGTCAACAGGCGCGGCGGATAGAACACGGCGGCCTGCGGATCGGCGATGAACGGCAGCCCACCGTTATTGTAGGGATTCCACAGCGGAATCTCGCCATCTGCGAGACGTGTGTACTGATAGCCCGCAAACGCGACAAACTGCCCGGAAAAGTCGCCCTGCTTCAGCGACGCTTGATCAGCGGCGACGGGTGTGAACAGCCGCCAGAAAAACAGCAGCCATAACGCAACCAGCGCGATCAGCGCCAGCCGATCTGGTTGATGGGTTGGACTGCCGAGCGTCAGGCCCAGTAGACGCCGCCAGGTTCGAGTGCTGCGGCGTTCGGATTCCAGGTGATCTCCCACACGTTTCCTTCCGGATCGGAGAAATAGGCGCTGCGCCCACCCCAGAACGCGGCACGCGGCTCCACCAGAATTTCGGCACCGGCCTCGCGTGCAGACTCAATCGCCAGATCGACCTGCGTCGGATCATCGACCCACACTGCCAGGTTCGAACTCAGCAGTTGATCTGGATCGATGGTTAGCAGGATCGGCTCGTCGTCGGCTGACGCGCTGCGCGGGTAAAGCGCCAGCACACTGCTGCCTGTGTGGAAATTGGCGAAACGGCAGTCCGCCGCAGCGTTCTCTTGCCACCCAAGCCGCAGGTAAAAGTCGCGCATCGAGTCGAAATCGCGTGTTCCCAACGTGACCATGTTCAGGTGAGCAGTCATCATCTTGCCCTCAACAACGTAAATCATTTCCCAATATTTACATTTTATGGCCTTGTCTTTGTATGAAGACTGAACGATTTATGAAATTGATCTTCATGGAATGGCGGCGGCTGAATTTGGCAGCACCCGCACGCGCGTGAGATAGGCGAAATCGTTGGACATGCCGCCGTCGGCGTTGACGATCCGCAAGCGCGGGAAGCCAGCGGGTTCTTGCAAATACAGCCCAATTTCCAACTCATAGATCGCGGGCGGCGTCTCTGGATCGACAATAAGGGTGTGTGTATCCGCGATCAGCTCGCCGGGTTCCCAGGTCGAGGTCGGGCGCGTCCAGCCGACCGGCTGCGCATCCGACCCGGCGTAAATTGTCCAGGTGGCCGGGTTGATCACGTGGGCGAAGACGACATAATCGCGCTCGACGGGGCGCAGCGCGCGCCAATACAAGGTTAGTTCGGC
>JAADYY010000464.1 GCA_010092805.1 Chloroflexota bacterium
ACCTGCCCCTGATTCATCACGGTGACGCGGTCGGAGATGTTCATGACGACGCTCATGTTGTGCTCCACCATCACGATAGTCTTGCCACCCTGCTGCCGGTTCATGTCGATGGTGGCGAGCAGTTCCGGCACCTGCTCAGAGGCCATGCCCGCCGTCGGCTCGTCCAACAGCAGCAGATCAGGATCTGGGGCGAGCAGAATCGCCAGTTCGAGTTTGCGTTTGCCGCCGTGCGGCAGCGTCCGCGCTGGCACCGTTGCCAAATCGCCCAACCCGACCAACGCGATCACCGTGTAGGCGCGTTGGATGTAATCTGGGTAGGCGTCGGCGCGGCGCAGCAGCCGAAAGCTCACTGCGCTGGTAGCTTGCGCTGCCAGGCGCGCGTTTTCGAGGACGGTCAGATTTGGAAAAATATTCGTGATCTGAAATGAACGCCCGATGCCCATATGCGCGCGGCGATGCAGCGGCAGTGTGGTGATGTCCTGACCGTTGTAGATCACGGTGCCGTGTGTTGGGCGCAGGTTGCCCGTGAGCAGGTTGAACAGCGTCGTTTTGCCCGCGCCGTTTGGCCCAATCACCGAGTGCAAGCTGCGCCGCGCGACCTGTAAATCGACGCCATCGACCGCGACGAGCGCGCCAAATTCTTTGCGTAAAGCGTGTGTTTCCAGAATGAAATCAGGCATGTAAGTCGTCCACAAGCGACGCTTGAGCGGGGCGGCAGTCACCCGCCACCCCGCGCTGTGCGTCAGATTTATTCGGCGGTTTCCAGTTCGCGGACGGTTTCCAGGAATTCTGCGTCCATTTCACAGCGATCTTCCAGCCCCTCCGGCAGAATGCACGGCGGCGCGATGTCCAGCGCACCCGCCACACCGACCAATTCGAAGAAGCGCGACTCTGGATCGTCGAGGTTGTCGACGCGGACCACGTACATCGGTGCCAACGCCTGGTGATCCGACGGGCGGATGTAGTAGTTGCCCTTCGGCCCTTCGAAGATCAGCCCTTCCAGCGCCGGGATCATGGTGTCGGGGAAGGTATCGCCCTCGGTGGCTTCCAGTGCAATTGCCAGCGCCTGCGCGGTGGCGAAGCTGCACTCCGAGAACAGATCCGGTACATCGTCGTAAATCTCGCGGTAATGCTCCGTCAGCCAATCGTTGATTTCGGTTTCGGGGAATGCGTAGTGGTAGACGATCCAGCCAAGCTGACCGATGGTGCTGGGATCGCTGACGGCGACGATGTCGTTGGAGTTCATGCCTGTCGCCACTTCCATCTCTTCGAGCACACCGAATTCGGCGAGCTGCTGGAACAGCGTCACGGTGCCGTCACCGGCCCAGATGGGCAGCAGCACATCGGCCTCGGCGGCCAGCACCTGCTGCACATACTGCGTGAAGTCGGTGGTTTCCAGCGGCGCGTAGATCGTCGATTGCACGAAGTTGACGCCGTAGTTGGGCAGCGATACCTCCGCAGCTTGCGCCAGACTGCGGCCAAATTCGTAATCGGCGGCCAGCATGACGAAATCGGTGCCAAACTGATCGGCGGCGACGCTGCCGAAGGTCAGGAAGTCCTGCGCGCCGTTGCGGCACACGCGGAAGGTATTCTCATTGAAGTTGGTGCTGGTGATCGCCGCCGAAGCGCCCGGTGTGGCCATCAAAATCACACCGAAATCCTGCGCGACCTGCTGCAACCCAACGGTCACACCCGAACTCGGCGCGCCCACCAGAATTTCGACACCCTGCTGCTCGATCAGCTCGCGGGCCTGGCTGACGCCGGTATCGACTTCGCTGGCGTTGTCACGCACGAGAATCTCGACCGGACGCCCGGCGATGCGCACATCCGCGAGCGCGTCGTCGATGCTGGCGTAATCGCTTGGATCGATGCCTGTTTGGTACAGCAGGCCGAGCTTGAAGCCGAATTCCATCTCGAAGCCGTAGATGGTTAGCCCGCCCGACTGATCGACCAGCAGACCGATACGGATTGGGGTGGCGTCTTGGGCGCTCACGGCCCCACCCGCCGCCACGAGTGTGATCAACAGCAGAACCAACAGCATTTTACGAAGCATGACTTTCTCCCTTGATGTAAATGTGCAAACAAATCTCATCGATTATTTTGTGAACGGGACTCAGCCCGACTCAACGCTGGGTCACTGGGACGGTGGATGCGCCGCGATGTACTGCTCGCGCAACTGCCGTTTGAGTATCTTGCCTGCGCCAGAGAGCGGCAGCGACTCGACAAACTCAATGCGGCGCGGGACTTTGTAGCTGGCAAGCCGACCGCGCAGGTGGTTCATCAGCGCGACCGGGTTAGCGGTGTGTTCATCGGCAAGCACCACAAAGGCGATGCCGATTTCGCCCCACTGCGCATCTGGCATCCCGATCACGGCGCACATATGCACTGATGGGTGCTGATACAACGCTTGCTCGATCTCGGCGGGGTAGACGTTCTCGCCGCCGCTGATGTACATATCCTTTTTGCGATCAACAATATAAAAGTACCATTCTTCATCGTAATACGCGAGATCGCCAGTGTGAAACCAGCCGTTGTCATCAACGGCGGCAGCACTGGCGTCGGGGGCGTCGAAATAGCCAGAAGCCATCGATGGCCCTTTGAGCACCAGCTCACCGATGTGATCCGGCGGCAGCGGGTGGTTATCATCAGACACAATGCGGGCATCGACGAAAAAATTCGGTCGCCCAATGCTGCCCGCCTTGCGGATCGCATCTTCCGGGGGGAGCGCAAAGATCCCCGGCCCAAATTCACTCATGCCGAAGCCCTGCTTAAAGCGCACGCCTTTCTCATCACGGAAGCGCTCGACCAGCGTCACCGGGAGCGGCGCGCCGCCGCTGGTGCAAAAGCGCAGGTTGCTCAGGTCGGCGGTGGCCCAATTCGGCGCGGTCGTGAGCATTTGATACATCGTCGGTACGCCCGCAAACACCGTCGC
>JAADYY010000070.1 GCA_010092805.1 Chloroflexota bacterium
AAGGAAAGAACGAGACAATGCGTTACTTGAGCTTGACAATGCTTCTGCTGGTGGTGATTTTGGCGGGCTGCCGCGAATCGGCGCAGCAGACGGCCACGACCGCTGACAGCGGCGTGCAGATGCGCCTCGAAGTCGCGCCCGACCCGGCGTCCGTCGGTGCTGCGGTGCTGCTGGTGCGCCTGGCCGACGCCGAAGACAAACCGATCACCGATGCGGTGGTCGCGGTGCGCGGCGACATGAATCACGCCGGGATGGTGCCTGTGGACGGCGCGGGCGAGCCGACCGATGTCGAGGGCGAATACACGGTGCCGTTCCAGTGGACGATGGGCGGCGATTGGATCGTCACGGTGACGGCCACGCTCGCCGACGGCACCATCGTCGAACAGCAGTTCCCGTTCAGTGTGACGGCGCAGTGATCGGCGATGGCGACCCAAACCCACACTGATCGCTACCGCCCGCCAGCAGCCCCAGATGTGCTGCGCCTGCCGCTGATCGGGCGGCTGCTCAAGGCGCGGCGCGGGCGGCTGATCCTGCAAATCCCATTTTTGATCGCGGCGCTGCTGCTGGTGTATGACGGTTTCACCGGGCCGGCGCTGGCCTCGCAGAACCTGGCGACCGTCGCGCCCTGGGTGCATTATCGCGGCCTGGTGATCGTGGCGCTGCTGTTCGTCGGCAATCTGGTCTGTATGGGCTGCCCCTTCACGATCCCGCGCACGCTGGCCAAACGGCTGAGTCTGCGCGGGGGGCGCTGGCCGCGTGTGCTGCGCAACAAATGGATCGCAATTGGCAGCCTGTTCGGGCTGTTCTTCGTGTACGAATGGCTGGATCTGTGGGCCAGCCCGGCGCTGACGGCCTGGGTGATCGTCGCGTACTTCGTGACGGCCTTCGTGCTGGAAGCGCTGTTCACAGAGTCGCCGTTCTGCAAGTACGTGTGCCCGCTGGGGACGTTCAATTATGTCTACTCGACCGCCGCACCGCTGCAAATCGGCGTACACGACCGCGAAGTCTGCCGGACGTGCGTGGGGAAAGAATGCATCAACGGCAGCTACGCGGCGCAGCCCGTCATCAAGATCGACGCGATTGGCGGCGACGGCGCACCCACTCAGACGCACACCAACGGCCCGGACGGCGTGCTCGGCTGCGGGACGCTGCTGTACGCGCCGCAGGTGAAAAGCAACCTCGACTGCACCTTCTGCCTCGACTGCGCGCGCGCTTGCCCGCACGATAATGTCGGGTTGCTGGCGCGGCGGCCCGGCGCGGAACTGCTGCGCCCTGACTCGTGGCCGCGCCGCTGGGATCTGGCGTTTCTGGTGATCGGGCTGGCGTTCATGGGCTTGATCAACGCCTTCGGGATGGTGCCGCCCGTCTACAGCCTGATGCAATCGCTGGCCGATTCGCTCGGCTTGACCGCCGCCGGCCTCGACGACGCGACGATTGAGTTCGTCGTGCTGGTGCTGATCTTCGGCATCGGCGGCCTGCTGATCCCGGCGGTGCTCACGCTGCTGACAGCGCAGATCGTCCGCCGCCTGACGCGCACCGTCAAGCGCGACTCACTGCGGGCGACGGTCGCCGCGTTCGCCCCGGCGTTCATCCCGCTTGGCCTGGGCTTCTGGGCGGCGCATTACGGCTTCCACTTTTTGATCGGCGTGTGGACGATTGTGCCCGTCTTTCAGAATTTCCTGCTCGATCACGGGATCAGCGTGCTTGGCGCGCCCAACTGGACGCTGACGGGCATCACCGACATGCAGATCATCGGGCTGCTGCAAACCGTCGCGCTGATCGGCGGGTTTGCCGGGAGTCTGGTCATCGCGCAGACGATTGCGCTGCGCTTGTATCGCCGCGACGGGCTGATCGGGCTGCTGCCCTGGGCGGTGCTCTTCCTGGCGATGATGGCCGTCGGCCTGTGGATCTTCAGCCTGCCGATGGAGATGCGCGGCACCGTCCTCTTCGACTGAGGCCGGGCAGCGGCACTTCAATTGCCGCCGTGCGCGCGCAGGTGATCGATCACATGTTGGTTGATGGCGGCGGGCTGCTCATGCTGCACAAAGTGCCCGGCGTCCGGGAAGAAGGTCAATTTAGCATCCTCGCAGAGGGCGACGCTTTCCTCGGCGAGGTGCTTTTCGACGAATGCATCCTGCGCGCCCCACAAGATCTGCGTCGGCACGGTGATGCGCGGTTCGGGGCGGTCGCCGCGCTTGCGCGCGCCAATAGACGCCGCGCGGTACCAACTGAGCATCCCGGTCAGCGCGCCCGGCTGTGACCATGCCTCACGATACATGGCGATCTCGTCGTCGCGGAACGTCCCCGGCGCAGATTTTCTCAGGAAGCCGTTGATCAGCGGGGCGAAGTCGTTGCTTTGCAAGCGGCGCTCGGCGATGCCGCGCAGTTGCAGCAGCAGCATGTAGCGGCTCTTGCGGATTTGCGCGAAGCTGCCGCCGCGCAGCGCCTGTTCGGTGACGCGGGTGTGCGGCACGTTGAGGATCGACAGCGATTTGAGCTGCGGCGCGTGCATCTCCGCCAGTTCCCAGGCGACAGCCGCACCCCAATCGTGCCCGACGATGTGGACACGTTCATAACCGAGGGCGGCGATCAGGTTGACGATGTCCCGCGCCAGCAGATCAAGCGTGTAAGCGGCGATTTCGGCGGGCTTGTCGCTCAGGTTGTAGCCACGCTGATCGGGGGCGATGACGCGCAGGCCCGCCGCCGCCAACGGCGCGATCTGGTGCCGCCAGCCGTACCAGAACTCCGGGAAGCCGTGCAGCAGCAGCACCGGATCGCCGTCCGCAGGCCCCGCCGTGATCACATGCAGCGTGATGCCGCCGCAGTCGATATAACTTTTCTCGATCTGACCATCCAACTGCTCGTTGGCTGCCATCGCGCGCGCTCGCTTTCACTTTTCGATGCCCGTTGACCAGTATAGCGCGCTGATCGCCTGCGCGCCCGAAATTGCCCGGCGCTCTCAGGGCCATCGCGCCAAACTCACCCATGCGGCTTCTGGGCAATCACCCCCGCGTTCCCCCGCTCCAAAAGCCACCGGCTGGCGCAGTCGCCAAATAAAC
>JAADYY010000071.1 GCA_010092805.1 Chloroflexota bacterium
CCACGAAATTGTGGGTGTATTCGGATTCTGGGGCAAGCAAGGCACACGGCCCTCACCCTAAATCCCGCTCCCGACCGGGCCTGCGGCACTGGGAGCGGGATTTCAACCTGTGTTGCGCTCCCCTGCTCCCTCAGGGAGCAGGGGCCGGGGGATGAGGGCCAAAAAGTCATAGGCTCCATTCGCCCCCATTTCCGAATGCACCACGAAATTGTGGACTCCAACAGGTCGCTTATGCGAATATGTTATAATTTCTCTCCATCAAGAAAACTAACTCTCGGATGCGAGCGAAGAACTGAGGATCTATGTTCAAGAATCTGGTCAAAAAAGTCGTGGGAGACCCCACAGAGCGCGCACTGACACAGTACCAGAAGGTCGTTGACGAGATCAATGCACATGAACCGGCACTGCAAGCGCTGACTGACGCCGAGCTGCGGGCGAAGACGGACGAACTCAAGCAGCGGCTCGCGGCTGGCGAACCCCTCGATGACCTGCTGCCGGAGGCGTTCGCCGTCGTGCGTGAGGCGTCGGTGCGGACAATTGGCCTGCGCCATTACAATGTCCAGATGATTGGCGGGATGGTGCTGCACGAAGGGCGCATCGCCGAGATGAAGACGGGTGAAGGTAAAACGCTCGTCGCCACTTTGCCCCTTTACCTCAACGCGCTGACGGGCCGGGGCGTCCACCTCATCACGCCGAACGATTACCTGAGTAAGGTCGGTGTGCAGACGATGGGGGCCGTTTACCACTTCCTCGGCCTCTCCGCTGGCGTGATCCAGAGCAGCGGCACCGGTGACCCAAACGCCGGATCGTTCATCTTCGACCCGGCGTTTCCGTCAGATGATGCGCGTTTGCAAAACCTGCGCCCGGTGACGCGCCGGGAAGCCTACGCCGCCGACATCACTTACGGCACCAACAACGAATTCGGCTTCGACTACCTGCGCGACAACATGGTCGTTGAGGAGAGCCAACTGGCGCAGCGCGATTTGCACTACGCCATCGTCGACGAGGTCGATAACATCCTCATCGATGAAGCGCGTACCCCGCTGATCATCTCTGGCACCGCCGATCAGCCGTCGGATCTGTACAAGAAGTTCGCGCAAATCGTGCGCCGCCTCAAGGGGAGCAGCCCGCAAAGCGTCGCTGATGACGAACCCGATGGCGATTTCGTCGTTGACATCAAGGATCGTATCGCCTATCTGACGGAAACGGGTGTCGAGAAGGTCGAGCGGCAGCTTGGCATCGATCAGTTGTATCACCCTGAACACGCCGACATGATTCCGTATCTGGATAATTCGCTGCGGGCGCACGCGCTTTACCAGCCAGATAAGGAATACATCGTTCAAGAGGGCCAGGTGATCATCGTCGATGAGTTCACGGGCCGTTTGATGCACGGTCGCCGCTTCTCGGAAGGCTTGCACCAGGCGATTGAGGCCAAAGAAGGGGTGCAGGTACGCCGCGAAAACCTGACGATGGCGACCATCACCTTCCAGAATTTCTTCCGCATGTACGACAAACTCGCGGGGATGACGGGTACGGCGCTCACCGAGGCGGAAGAGTTCGAGAAGATCTACAACCTCAGCGTTGTCGCCATCCCCACCCACCGCGAGATCGCCCGCCTCGATTACGAAGACTTGATCTACGCGACCGAAGACGCCAAATATAACGCGATTGTCGCCACACTCAAGGAGCGGCAGGCCAGCGGCCAACCGGTGCTCATCGGTACCGTCGCCATCGAAACCTCGGAGCGGATCAGCAAGGCACTCAAGAAAGCCAAGATCGATCACGAGGTGCTCAACGCGAAGCAGCATGAGCGCGAAGCCGAGATCATCGCGCAGGCCGGGCAGCTTGGCCGCGTGACGATTGCGACGAACATGGCCGGGCGTGGTGTCGATATTTTGCTGGGCGGCAACCCCGAAGGTATCGCCCGTGACGCGCTGCGCAAGCAAGGCATTGAAGTGACCGAAGCGACGCCGGAGCAGTGGGAAGCCGCGCTAGCCGAAGCCAAGGCAAAAGTCGCCGCCGACCGCCAGACCGTACTTGAGTTGGGCGGTCTGTTCGTGCTGGGCACGGAGCGTCACGAAGCGCGCCGCATCGATAACCAGTTGCGCGGGCGTTCGGGCCGTCAGGGTGACCCCGGCGAGACGTGCTTCTACCTGAGCCTGGAAGATGATCTGATCAAGCGCTTCGGCGGTGACCGCGTGAAGGGCTTCATGAACTGGGCCAACCTGCCGGAAGACGAGCCGATCAAGCACAACATGATCAGCCGCTCGATCACGCAGGCGCAGGTGCGCGTGGAAGGCTACAACTTCGACATCCGCAAGAAAGTGCTGGAATACGACGATGTGGTCAACAAGCAGCGCGAGGTCATCTACGCATGGCGTCACGACATCCTGGAAGTCGACTCTCTGCGCAATGCCTACATGGAGACGCTCACTGAGGAGATCGGCAATCTTGTTGATGAGTTCGCGCCCGACGAAAACGACCCAGACTCGTGGGATTTAGAGGCGCTGCACAAGCAGTTGTTCACGCTGTTCCCGGTGCCCACGCACGTTACACCAGAGACGATGGCCGTGGAATCGCTGGATGAGCTGGAAGACATGCTGACGGATGCCGCGATTGAAGCCTACGATAAGAAGGCTGAAGAACTCGGCGAGGAACTGATGCAGCGCGCTGAGCGCGTCGTGATGCTCAATGCCATCGATACGCACTGGCGGCGGCACCTCACCGACCTGGATGTGCTGCGCGAAGGGATCGGGCTGGTCGCCATTGCCCAACGTGATCCGTTGGTGGAATACAAGCGGCAGTCGTACGAGATGTACCAAGATCTGCAAAATCAGATTCGAACCTACGCGGTGCGCAATCTCTTCCGCGTGCAGTTGAACAACGCCCCGCAGCAGGTGATGCGTCAGCCCACCCAGATGCGGGCTGTTCGGCCTGGGGCGGCTGCCAACGCCAAACCGGAACCGGTGCGCAAAAGCGCCAAGCAATCGCTGGGCCGCAACGACCCGTGCTGGTGCGGGAGCGGCAAGAAGTACAAGCATTGTCACTACAAACAGGATCGGGCCGCGCAAACCGAACGCATCCAAGAATAAAGGACGACAAGCACAATGGCGCAAACCTCCAACCACGCGCACCACGCCGGCAAGGTGGACGCTGAGCTGATCGACTTTCTGCACGCGAAGATCGATACATTCGTAAAGTGGGATCTGATACGCTACTTCCACGACAACCCGCACGCCCGAGATACTGCCGATAACATTGCGCAGTACACCGGGCGCGATATGCAAGCGGTGGAAGCAGCGTTGGCGGGGCTGGTGGCAGCCGACATCCTGCGCGAGCAGCGCGTGTCGAAGGTGCGGGTTTATGACCTGGCGGAAGACCCGTACACCCGCGACTTGATCCACCGGTTTGTGTTGGCCTGCGATGACCGGGAATTCCGCGTGATGGCCATCTATCACGTGATCGAGGCGCAGGGCTGACACCTGACTTGGCTGTGTATGCCGCCGGGATCATGGACGGTTGTCTATGCGCCTGGCCCGGCGGTGTGCGGTGGCGTGCTGCGTCGTTTGTCGCAATAATTTTGGATTGCTGGACTCCATAGCTACACACGTTTCACACCATGAACGCAACCTCACTGAGCCAATTCTTCATTTTGTATACCTGGTTTTTTCTGGCCGCGTTGCTCTTCTTTCTGATCTTGATCGCGCGGTTTTACGCCCGCTTGTCTGGGGAAACGACCTATTATGGGTTGTTCATTGTGCCCATTGTGCTGTTTGGGTTGGCGGCTGTGCGCTACAACAGCATCAATTTGTCGGGCGGTGATCTGTTGGGTGATCTGCTCACGGCTAGTGCCGGGATCATCCTCATTATTCTGAGCGTGCGTCTGTATCACCAGATGACCGTCGGGCGTGGTGAGCACGCCTGATGGTGGGGGAAGCGGTCAGCGCACTGCTCAGTTTGCTGGGGCCGGTGGCCATCGCAGTGACCCTGGTGGTGCTGGGGCGCTTGAGTAGGCGGCTGGGTGCGGCATCCCAGGCCAAACCCTATTACGGCGGCTTTTACGTGGGCGCGGCGCTGCTGGGCCTGGCTGTGGGGGTGCGGCTGCTGAACCTGGTGCTGGG
>JAADYY010000465.1 GCA_010092805.1 Chloroflexota bacterium
AGCCGCCGATCTGCGCGGAACGACCCGCTCCCGGCGAGGCCGAAGCCATCGCGGTGGCGACCGCCTACTTCGCGCTGACGGCGGGACGCCCCTTGTTATGGGAAATGCCGGGCTGGGATGACGCGTTCGCGCAAGCCGCCGCCACCGCTGATGCATTCATCAACGCCTGCCTGGATCCAGACAGGCCGCTGGACGCGCAAACCGAGGTGATCGACCGGCTGCGCCTGACGCGCCCGTTGGGCATTTACTGGGAGGACAGGCCGCCGGGCTATCGCGGCGATACCTTCACCGTGACACCACAGTTGATCGACATCGACCTGGATGGTGCCGACGAACTGCTGGTCGAAGTGTGGCTGGGGTTTCAGCGCGGCGGCCCCAGCCTCACCGAGATTACACTGTTTCACCGCGATCCTGACTCTGATGGCTGGCTGAGCCAACCGCTGTGGCCCATCCCCGCCGATCTGCCGGATCGCCCGGAGCGGTTGGGCCGCCACGTCCCCGCCATCAGTATGGTCGAACACGTAGACACGCAGGGCCGCACCTACATGCGCCTGCTCCTGGCACCGCTGGGCGACGATCCCTACGTCAGCGGGCTGCTGGTGCTGCGCTGGCAGGATTTCGCGCCGGAGATCGTCTTCTTCAGCCCGGAGATCTGCGCGTTCCTGCCCTGGGAGATCAACGCGGAGGGGCGGCTGGCTATCCCCATCAGCCCCAGCTTCCCTTCACAGGGCTGCACCCTGATCCGGGTCGATGAGATCATCATCGAAGATGCGCGCTTCGACGTGCCTGCCGACGAAGCGTCCGCCGAATGATCCGCCGCGTGATCAGGTGGCGGCGCGCGCTTGCTCAAAGATCTCGGCGGCGGCGGCCATCAGCAGTTCGCGGCGCTCCGGCGTCATCCCTTTGATCTTCAGATAGTGATCGAGCAGCTCTTCGTCGCTCAGTTCTTCCGGGCTGCCGCCCAACCGGGCGCGGGCGGGCTGCTCGATGTCTTTGGCAATCGCCGCGATGTACGCGACCCCTGCTTGCCGCAGCGCGTCGCGGATCAGCCCCTCGTTGAGGCGCGCTTCGGTCTCCTGCGTCAGCTTGAGGCGCAGCCGCGTGATCGCGCCGCTCAGGTCGTGCGCCTCGATCAACGCGATCACGGCAGCGGTCGGTTCCGCGACATCGCGCAGATCGGCACTGAGTGTCACGAATGGGCGCGCTTGGCTGCGCACGAAGCGCCATTCGGTGGCCCCACGCGCCAACTCGACCCAGCAGTAGCCTTTCGGGTCGCCCTCCTCGCCGAAATCGATGCGCTCCAGGCTGCCGCTGTAGACCACCGGCGGCGCGTCGGGGCGTTTGGCGCTCAGATTCTGGTGTTTGTGGATGTGCCCCAGCGCGACGTAATCCCAGCGGTTGTCCATCAACGCCGAAGGCAGCACCTGAATATCCCGCCCCAACATGATCCCGCGCTCGCTGCCATACACCGCCCCGCTCACGGTGAAATGCCCGGTGAGCACACGCGGCCCGGCGTGCGCGTCCGCCCGCTCTGCCAGATCATCGATGATCTGCATGAGCGCACGCTGCACCATCCGGTCGGTTTCGGCGATAGATTGGCCCGTTGTGCGCTGGTCGGCCAGAATCCGTGAGCGAATCGGGTAGGGGGCGGCGGCCACCGCCACCGGGCCGCGTTTGGTCGGCTGGATTTGCAGATCGTATTCGTCGGCCACCCACACGTTCGGCACCGCGAGCGTCGCGTAAATTTCGATGCTCGAGGCTTTGCGCTCGTTGGGCGGCACATCATGGTTGCCCACCAGCAGCACCGTCGGCGCGAGATCCGCCAGATCGCGCACGCGCCAGGCGAATTCGCGCTGAAAGGTGGCGTTCGGGTTGCGCGATTTGAACGCATCGCCCGCGAAGATCACCAGATCAACATCGTGTTCGCGGGCATCGTCGATCATTTCGTCCATGCGCCGCAGAAAATCGCGCAGGCGGGTGCTCAAGCCGGTTTGGGGGTCGGTGGCCCCATAATTTTCGGTGCCGATGTGTAAATCGGCGAAATGCAGCATCCGCACCGGGCCGGATTGGGGCGAAATTGGCGTGTCCACAATGATTCCTTTACAAGTTTTAGCTTTTGGTACACTTTCTTCAGTGTTTCTCATTTCGGCTCATGGGGAGAGTGTAGCATAAGTTCACTTGCCATTGAGGATGTAATCGTTTACTCTGAAGATACTTATGAAAACTGAATGTTACATTTTGCAGCGTTCTACAACTTCAAGGCTTAATCCAATGGTCAGCAAAATTCGCGAGATGTTCCTGATGATCGATGTGGATTTCGACAACGCTCTCAATACGGTTTACCTGCACTACGGATCGCTATGGACGTGGGACGAGTACCACAACGCGCTGGATAACGTGGCGGCCTGCGCCAACAATACAGGTGAGGCGGTCGCCGTAGTGCTCGACATGTCCGAGACCACCTACATGCCACCGGAGCAATTTGCGGAGCATGTGCGCTTCGCCATCGAGGGGCAGTTGGTGGGTTGGGCGCGCCTGTTGATTTATCAACTGCGGCGCAACTCGTCGCTGCGCGATCTCTACGCGGCAGTCCATCAACAATATGCCCAACCCGATTTGACCGTGCGCTTCGCCAGCTCCGCCGATGAAGCCGTCGCCTTGCTTAGCGCACCCTGTGCATCGTAGTCGCGCTAGGTGCCTTTGAGCACCGCCTGAATCGTGTCAATAATCTGATCGTGGGCATGCCCGTTGCTGACGACCATCCCCTGCGTGCCCACCATAATCATCCCGCTGGCGAAATTGAGCGGTGACCCGTCAATGTCGGTGACCACACCGCCCGCCGCCTGAATCAGCGCTGTGCCCGGCGCATGATCCCAGATGCGATGCTGCGGGTTGGCTTCGCGCGGCAGCCGCAGGTACAGATCCGCGTCGCCACAGGCGATCATCGCGTATTTGTCCTGGCTATCGACGCCTTCGACGTTGGTCTGCTTGATCCCGGCCTGTGCGTAAACCTGCGCCATCTTCTCTAGATGGGCGTGATCACGCTCGACACTCTCGACCACTTTCAGGTCGCGTGGCTGGCTGCGCCCAGAAATGGCGATGCGGTAGGCTTTGCCGCCGCCCATCGGCTCGACGTAAGCGGCGCTGCCCTGCGCGTAAAACAGCAGCCCTGCGCCATCCCCCGTTGGGTAGCCCGGCGAGCCGAGAATCCCCGCGACGGGCTGCCCGTCGATCAACAGCGCGGCGGCAATCGAGTAGCGCCGCCGCGCGAGAAAGCCCTTTGTGCCGTCAATCGGGTCGATGGCCCAGGTGCGGTCTGCCGCCAGACCACGCCCATGATCGAGCCAATTCACCAGTTCCGCCTCGCTGACAGACTCACCGAGCGCTTCGCCGACCAACTGCACCACCGTCGCGCGCTGTTCGTCGCCCACCAATGTCATGAACTGCTGACCTTGCTCTTCGGCCAGCACCGCGTCGTCCGGGAAGATCTGGCTGATGGCGCGCAGCAGAATCGCTTGGGAGCCGTAATCAGCGATGGTGACGGGTTCGCGCCCGGCTTTGTCGCTGCGTTCCAGATATTCGGCCTGCACGCGCCGCGTGAGCGTTGCCGCCTGCCGCACGGCGGTGAGGATCGGTGTCATATCGAGCATGAGCGCTCTCGCTTTCGCAGATTTCGTCATCAAATCTGCGCTGGACTCTAATCGAAAGCGGGGGGAACTTCAACCACCGAGTCCGCGCATTCGCCCGCGCCGTTCTTCAGCTAAATTATTTGTATACACGTATAATATGTATTATTTTGGATAGATCCGCCGTACTATCATCAGAAAGTTGCGATTGTGATGGCGTTGGGTTTGCGCCGGGTGAATTCGGCGCTGTGCACGAAAAGCGCCCTTGTCCGCATGTTGTAAATAGGGTAATTTTCTGGGTGTAAATACACATCCGAGGTGCACATGGCGGATCTACAGCAGCGGCTCACCGAATTAGGCCGCAAGATTCAGGCGTTACCCGCAGACCCCGACAGCACAACCGTCGCGGAACTGGAACGCAGCGCCCGCACGCTGCTGGCCGACGCGAAGAACACCCCGCAGGAATCGGCGGCGCAGGCACTGTTTGCGGAATTGGCGCGCATGAACAACCCAGCGTCGCCCGTCTCCTCGACGGTGCGCGGGTTGGTGCGGCGGGCGCGCATTCGCGTCGAGATCGCGGGGGACGACGACGACATCGACGAAGCGATTGACATTCTCGCCGAAGCGCTGGTGCTCGATCCGCAGGCAGAAGAAGTGATCACGCTGCTGCAAGAGGCCGGCGCGCACAACTCACAGGCATCGCGGCGCGTCAACGATCTGTTCGCCCGCTACGGCGTCGAAGTGCCCGCCGCCCAGCCGCCGCCACCGCCGCAGTTCGAAACGCAGGAAACGAGCCTTGTCCCCGCAGATGACGGCGACACGCCGTCATCTGCGGCCTATGTTGATCCGCCGCCCGCCCAGCCTGGCTACCGCGAGCAGCCCCCGGCGCGGCGCACCACCTCCACACAGGCGGCGATCACAGGCGGGGTTGATGATGCCCTGTCGGATCTCACGCAGATGTACTACGCGGGCGACTATCAGCAGGTCGTTGATCTGGCGAATCGGATTCTGAATCAGCAGCCGGGCAACGCCGCGGCGCAGGATTATCGGCAGAAAGCCGAAGACAACCTGATTCGCGGCGTCGTGCCGGATCATCGCATCCCGTTCGATGCGCGTGTGGCGTACAACCGCGCGAATTCCCTGGTGCGCGCGGGCAACTACAACGAAGCCGAGCGCCTCTACCGCGAAGCGCGTGACATCGCTGAGCGCACAGGCATCCTCAACTGGAAGGACGCCGAGCAAGCCCTCCTGGACATTCAAGATCTGGCGCTGGCGCGCGAGCTGCTGCTGGAAGGCGACCGCCTGATGAACGCGGACAGTTGGCCAGAGGCGCTGCGCAAATACGAAGGCGCGCTGCGCGTCGTCGCCAACGATCCGCAGGCCGAAGAACGCATCGAGCGGCTGCGGCGCATTCAGCAGGACGCCGAGGGTGTCAGCGTGCAGTTGAATATGCTCGGCGGCTCCATCTCCGAGCAGGTGGCGCAGCTCCAGAATATTCTGGGGGTGTTGGCGCGCTTACGCCAGTTGCTGCCCAACAGCCAGCGGCTGGCGCACCTGGCGCAGGATGCCAACAATCGCCTGACCGGGATCAAGAACCAGGTGAATGAGCAGGCGCAGTTGGCGTTCAAGCGTGCAGAGAACGCGACCTCGCTGGAGGAACGGCTCGCGCTGACCAACGACGCGCTGCAGCAGTTGGAGATGGGTACCAAGCTCGACCCCAGCGACCCAACCATCGCGCAGATGGCGCTGGATGCGCGCGCGGCGGTCAATGACATGCAGCGGGCACGCCAGACGATTGAACACGCAGCGGCGCTGATCGCGCAGAACATCGATACCGAGCTGGTGCAGGCCCGCTCGATGCTCAGCGGCTTGATGGCGTTCGCGCAGGACAGCCGCTATCGGACGGGCGTCAACGATTTGCTGACGCGCTACCTGGAACGGACGGCGGTCGCGCTCGACGACAACGATCTGGCGGAGGCTGAAGCGCTGCTCCAGAGTATGCGTGAAGAGCCGTTCACGATTCTGGGCCGCCGCGCCGAAATGAACCGCCTGGAAACGCAACTGCGCGACTCGCGGCAGCGGTCGCGGTGGCGCGTCGTCACGCTGAGCACCGCCAGCATCATCATTATCATTTTGGCGCTGCTGGGCACACGCAATACCTGGCAGCCGGTGCTGTTCCCGCCGCCGACGGCCACCAACACCGCGACGTTCACGGCCACGCACACGTTCACGCCCAGCAATACGCCCACGCCCAGCAATACGCCCACGCCGTCGAACACGCCGACCATCACGATCACGCCGTCGCCGACGATCACGCCGTCGTTCACCGTCACCCCGTCGATCACGGCGTCCCATACGCACACCCCGACGCACACGCTCACGCCGACGTGGACATCGACATTCACCTGGACGCCGACGCCGTCGTACACACCGACGCCCAGCAACACGCCCACGCCGTCGAACACACCGACGCCGACGCCGATCCCGCCGGTGCTGTGTCGCGCGTTCGCACCGGAACGGGTCAATGTGCGCTCCGGGCCATCGACCCGTACCATCCAGATCGGGGCGGTGCCCAGCAACACGATCATTGAAGTGCTGGGCTTGGAACGCGGCCCCGATGATCAGCGGGTGTGGTACCGAATGGAAGTCGAGATCAACGCGGCGGTCATCGTTGGGTTTGTGCGCAGCGATACGGTCAGACCCATTGATGACTGCCCGACGCTGCCCAACGTCCCGTGATGTGGGGCAGGCCGTCGCTCCGGTTCGGTTGAGGGTCCGCTGAGGTATGGCAGCGCATCGACGTTCGGTGCGCTGCTTTTGCTTCGTGCGTCAGGGCAGCAGCGGACTCATCTCGTCGGGCGTGATCGGCTGCGCGCCAATCTCGCTGATCAAAGCGCGGTTGCCGGGCGCGGGCGTATCGAGCACGTAGACGGGCCGCCCCTGCTCGTGCGCACGGCGCGCGGCGTGCATCGCCCCACCATCAACCGCCGTCTCGATCACGACCAGCGCCCGGCTCAGCCCGCTGATGATGCGGTTGCGCGCGACCAACATCGTGGGGCGCGGGTTGTCGTCCGGCGCGACCTCGCTGATCAGCCCGCCGCGCACCCGCATGTGATCGGCCAGCATCCGGTGTTCGTGGGGGTAGATGCGCAGCACACCGCCCCCCAGCACCGCGACCGTCGGGCCGTCGGCAGCCAACGCGCCCCGATGCGCCGCCCCGTCGACGCCCAACGCCAGCCCGCTGATGATCAGGTTGCCGTTGCGGGCTAATGCCCGCGCCATGTGGTAGGCTGCCGCCCGCGATCCGGGCGTAGGGGAGCGCGTCCCGACAATCGCCACACCCAGACAGTGGCTGAGATCGACGGTGCTGGCCGTATGCTCACACGGGATCGAACTGCCGCGCACGAACAGCAGCGCGGGGGCGTCATCCAATGCGTGGAGCGGAGCGGGGTAAGCGGGGCTGCGCCAATCCACCAGGCGGACGCCTTCGCGCCGCCACACTGTCAGCCGCTTCTCGACCGACGCCCCATCCACCGAACGAATCGATGCGGCGATCTTCGGGCCAATGCCGGGCAC